>NZ_VIGC02000017.1 GCF_006569185.2 Litorilinea aerophila
GTGATTCGGTTGTTAATTGATCACATCGTCGTAGAAAAGGATGCCATCACTATCAAGCACATCGTCCCCACCGACGATAATTGTCGATTGTTACCAGGACGTAGACCCACGCAGATGAACGCTGATTCGGCAGATTCTCTCCTGCGTTTCTTTGCGCCTTTGTACCTTTGCGCCTTTGCGTTTAAAAATGCCCTTTTTGCAGTAGAGCCACAGATACAGCGTACAAACGAACGAGCCTTCACACAGGAGTTAAGATTCATGCGTTTGGAAGGAAAAGTTGCCCTTGTGACCGGCGGCGGCACCGGCATCGGCCAGGCCAGCGCCGCCGCCCTGGCCAGCGAAGGCGCCCAGGTGATCATCACCGGCCGCCGCGCGGCCAAACTGGAAGAGACCTGCGCGGCCATCCAGAGCCCGCGACCCGTCCGCTACCGGGTGGCGGATGTGGCGGACCGGGAGCAGGTGGCGGCCCTGGTCCACTGGATCAACCAGGAGTTCGGCCCCATCCACATCCTGGTCAACAACGCGGGGGTCAACGTGGCCCGACGGCGCCTGGCGGAGCTATCCCCGGAGGACTGGGACTACATCATGCAGGTCAACGCCACCGGCGCCTTCAACGTCATCCACGCGGTACTGCCCCAGATGCGGGAGCGGCGGGATGGGGTGATCGTCAACATCTCGTCTCTGGCCGGGGTGCGGGCCAGCCCCCTGGGCGGCGCAGCCTACAGCGCCTCCAAGCATGCCCTCTCGGCCTTGACCCGGGTCATCGCCATCGAGGAGAAGGATAACGGCATCCGGGCCACCAACCTCTGCCCGGGCGAGGTCAACACCCCCATCCTGGACGACCGGCCGGTCCCGGTCAGCGAAGAGCACCGGGCCCAGATCCTCCAGCCCGAGGATGTGGCTGCGGCGGTGCTCTTCGTGGCCACCCTGCCGCCCCGGGCCCACGTGCCGGAGCTCTACATCAAGCCCACCACGCAGCTGTTTGCATGAGTAGGGACGGGGCTTGCCCTGTCCGACGTGGGCGGGCAAGGCAAGCCTTGCTCCTACGGGGGTGCATCCCCGGATTGGCAACTTCTTGACATCCAGTCTGGGCGTCTGTATACTCTACGCCAGAATAATCAAAGAATGGAACAACAGTGCACCGGAGGAGTACCCGCCGGACACGCCAGAGAGACGGGGCCACAGGCTGAAAGCCCTGTTCGTTGTGAAAGCGGGGAAGGTCGCCGGGAAGGTTGGCAAAGCGAAGAGGAAAATATTCATTGAAAATTGAGAATTGAAAATGATTAATGAGAGTGGGGTCCGGCTCGTTCCATTAATCATTTTCAATTAGCCATTTTCAATTCATTCTTCCTCTAGTTTTGTCCGGGAAAGCCCGTTACAGCGCCAGAGGGAAACGCCGACGGATCGGCGTTTAACCAGGGTGGTACCGCGGAGTCGCTTCGTCCTTGGAGACAGGCGGCTCTCTTTTTTGCCCTGCTGAGGATCCCAAGCATACGCCGGAGGACGTAGCCCATGTCAAGTAATGCCAATCAGATGCCAAAAACGTATGACCATACCCGGGTGGAAGAAGAGCTATACGAATGGTGGGAGAAAAATGACTTCTTCCGCCCGGAAAAGCAAATCGCCATCGGCCAGGCACTGCCGGATGCCGAGCCCTTCGTCATCAGCATGCCCCCGCCCAACGTCACCGGGGCCCTGCACCTGGGCCACGCCATCACCAGCAGCATCGAGGACATGCTCATCCGCTACAACCGCATGGTGGGGCGACCCACCCTGTGGGTGCCCGGCACCGACCACGCCGGCATCGCCACCCAAAATGTGGTGGAGCGGAAGCTGGAAGCCCAGGGGATCACCCGCCACGACCTGGGCCGGGAAGCCTTTGTGCGGGAGGTGTGGGCCTGGAAGGATGAGTACCACGCCCGCATCACCGCGCAGCAGCGGCGCATGGGCATCTCCTGCGACTGGCAGCGGGAGCGCTTCACCCTGGATGACGGCCTGAGCGACGCGGTGCTGGAGGCCTTCATCACCCTGTACCGGGATGGGCTCATCTACCGGGGCAACTATCTGGTCAACTGGTGTCCCCGCTGCATGAGCGCCATCAGCGACCTGGAGGTGGAGTATGAGGAGGTCCACGGCAAGCTCTATACCTTCCGCTACCCCCTCAAAGACGGCGGCTACGTGGAGGTGAGCACCACCCGCCCCGAAACCATCCTGGGCGACACCGCGGTGGCCGTCCATCCGGACGACGAGCGATACCGGCACCTCATCGGTAAGACAGCCCTGGTGCCCATGCTCAACCGGGAGATCCCCATCATCGCCGACGAGCATGTGGACCCTGAGTTCGGCACGGGCGCGCTCAAGGTGACGCCCGGCCACGATCCCAACGACTACGAGATCGGCCGGCGCCACGATCTGCCCATGATCAACATCATGAACCAGGACGCCACCCTCAACGACGAGGCGGGCCCCTACGCCGGCCTGGACCGCTACGAGGCCCGGGAGAAGCTGTGGGCAGACATGGAGCAGGCTGGCCTCACCGTGCGGGTGGAGGAGCGGGTCCACCAGGTGGGCCACTGCGAGCGCTGTGGGACGGTGGTGGAGCCCCTCCTCAGCGAACAGTGGTGGGTGCGCACCAAGCCCCTGGCCGAACCTTCCATCGAGGCTGTGCGCAGCGGTCGCATCCAGATCATCCCGGAACGCTTCAACCGGGTCTACTTCCACTGGATGGAAAACATCCGGGACTGGTGCATCAGCCGGCAGCTCTGGTGGGGTCACCGCATCCCCATCTGGTATGGGCCAGACGGCCACGCCTTCGCCGCCCGAGACGAAAGCGAGGCCCTGGAACAGGCCATCGCCCACTACGGCGAAGCCGTCCACCTGGAGCAGGACCCCGACGTGCTGGACACCTGGTTCAGCAGCGGCCTGTGGCCCTTCAGCACCCTGGGCTGGCCCGAGCGCACGCCGGACTACGAGAAATACTACCCCACCACCGTGCTGGAGACGGGCTACGACATCCTCTTCTTCTGGGTGGCCCGCATGATCATGCTGGGGCTCCGCTTCACCGGGGACGTGCCCTTCCGCTACGTCTACCTCCATGGCCTGGTGCGGGATGAACAGGGCCGCAAGATGAGCAAGAGCGTGGGCAACGTGCTGGATCCCCTGGACCTGATCCGGGACTACGGCGCGGATGCCCTGCGCTTCACCCTGCTGACCGGCGCCACTCCCGGCAACGACGTCAAGCTGAGCGTCACCCGCATCGAGGCCAACCGAAACTTCGCCAACAAGATCTGGAACGCCGCCCGCTTCGTCATCCTCAACCTGGATGGGACGGAGCTTCCCCTGGAAGCGGACCCGGACCCCTTCAACGTGGGCTACCAGCTGCCCGATGAGCAGCTGCTCGGCCTGGCCGACCGCTGGATCCTCAGCCGCCTGGACCACGTCATCCAGGAAGTGACCCGGCTGATCAACAGCTGGCAGCTGGGCGAGGCCGGCCGCCAGCTCTACGAGTTCCTCTGGAACGAGTACTGCGACTGGTACATCGAAGCGGCCAAGGTGCGGCTGTACGGAGACGACGGGGAGCAGGCCCAGGCGACCCGTCAGGTCCTGGCCCACGTGCTGGAGCGCAGCCTTCGCCTGCTGCACCCATACATGCCCTTCGTCACCGAGACCATCTGGCAGAACCTGCCCAACCTGGCCGACGGCCAGCGCGCCCTCATCATCAGCCGTTGGCCAAAGCCGGCCGGGCGGCAGAGCCAGGAGGTGGATGAGCAATTTGGCCGCCTGCAGGAGATGGTGCGGGCCATCCGCAACGCGCGCAGCGAGTACAACGTGGAGCCAGCCCGGCGCATCGCCGCCCAGTTCAGCGCAGGGGATCACCTCTCCCTGGTCCAGGAAAACCGGGAGCTGCTCTGCGCCCTGGCCCGCCTGGACGAGGAAGCGTTCACCGTGGCCCGGGAGTTGGACGCGCCGGAGCAGGCGGTGACCCTGGCCGCCGGCCCCATCACCATCTACCTGCCCCTGGCCGGCCTGGTGGATCTGGCCGCGGAGCGGGCGCGGCTGCAGAAGGAGATCGAAAACCTGGACCGCCTGATCCAGCGCAGTGAAGGCCTGCTCAACAACCCCGGCTTCGTCAACAAGGCCCCCCAGGAGGTAGTGGATCGGGAGCGGGCGAAGCATGAGGAGCTCCAGGTCCGGCGCAGCCAACTGGCCGAACGGCTGGCCGAACTGGTCTAGACAACGGGAACGGGTGCCATATCGGATGCGCAGCTCGTAGCTGCGCATCCGTGCCCGCCCCTTCATCCGCCAGGACGTGGCACCACCGGGCGGCCGGAGACCGCACCTACGAGAACGGGTGCCATGTCGTAGGCGCAGCTCGTAGCTGCGCATCCGTCGCCGCCCCTTCATCCGCCAGGCCATGGCACCACCGGGCGGCCGGAGACCACACCTACGAGAACGGGTGCCATGTCGTAGGCGCAGCTCGTAACGGCAATTGCCCGGGAATTTGTGATAATTTTGACAAGCCAGGGGGCGTATGCTATATTCTCTAACCGATTGCAACCGTCTCAAGACATCAAAAACAGACTTCCAAAAACGCACAAAATTCTCAGGAGATTTTCCCCTTACCTGGTTGATTGCAAGCCGCCGCCAAGGCCGATTGTTTAGACGCCGATTACCTGGATAAGGTTTGTTAAGGTTTGTTTAGACAAGGTGTGCCCAGATATGGGTGCCACCCCTTCCCGCTGGCCTTAACAGCCCCTCCATGGGTTGATGGGAGATGGGAAGGGATGGTACACTGAGGAAAGCCCGGGCCACAGGCACCTGTGGCGGTGGATGACAGCCGGTAGGTCTAGCGACCGCAGCTTTGTCAAAAGGAGACCAGAGCCAGATGGCGGAAAAAATTTCGGAGTTGACCGGCGAAGAGCGAGAAAAGCGCATCGCAGAGTTGAAGAAAAAGATGCAGGAGGCGGCCAAGCGGGCCAAGGCTGCCCACGCCGCGGGCGAGCTGCCGGCCGCGCCCAAGGCTCGGGCGGCGGAGGCTGCCGAAGCGGCGCCGGCCCGGCCCCAGGCCCAGGAGAGCCAGGCTCCAAAGGCGGTAGAGGCGCCGGTCAAGGAGGCTGAGAAGGCAGCAGCCCCGGCCCGCGCGCCACGCCAGCGCCCGGCGGAAAGCGCCGGGGTCTCGGGTAATGGGACGGCCGCGCCCAAGGCTCGTCCGGCGGCTGCACCCAAGGCAGCGCCCAAAGCGACGCCGGAAGCTGCCGATGGCCTGCCTTCGCCGGCCGAGATGAACCGCCGGGAGTTCCTCACCTATGCCTGGGGAGCTGCCCTGGGGCTGCTGGCCCTGGAGGGTGGCGTGGTCAGCTTTTTCTACCTCTACCCCCGCTTCCGCGCTGGCGAGTTCGGCGGTAAATTCTTCATCGGTCCGGAAAACACCCTGCCCAGCCCGGACGAAGCCCCCCGCCCCTTCACCGACGGTAAGTTCTGGCTGGTCACCACCGAAGAGGGCCAGCCCAAGGCGCTGTACATGGTCTGCACTCACCTGGGCTGCCTTTACAAGTGGGTGGAATCCAACTGGCGCTTCGAATGCCCGTGTCACGGCTCCAAATTCACCCACGATGGTTTTTACATCGAAGGGCCGGCGCCCCGCTCCCTGGACTATTTCGAGATTTCCGTGGAAAACGGGGAAGTGGTGGTGGATACCGGCAGCAAGATCCTCGGTTCCCCGAGCAGCGAATCGCCAGCCCGGGCCCAGGTTGCCTGACCGGGTGTACGTCGGCCCAGGCAGGGGCAGCCGGGCCTTGGCCCGGCTCCATGGGCCTCGCCTTCTGCACGGCCTACCCTCGTAAACCCCGGCAGAAATCGCCTGGCTTCCATCGAGGGAGTGCCGCTGAATTTCTGCCGTGGTATTTACGCCGGACTGTACCAGACACAGGCAGACGTCTCATCCTTTGCTGAAGAAACGGAGTCCAAATGGCTGTACAACCTGAAGTCCAAAAGAAAGGCCTGGTAAGCACCGTTCTTGGGCTTGCAGAGGATACCTTCACCCGGATCACGGCCGGTATTAGCCCGGGCGAATTCCGGCGCATGATTCGTGGGGAGCCGCCGGGACGCCCCAACCCGCGCCTCAAGCCCCATTCCGAAACCTTCCTGCTGCATATCAAGCCGACCTATTATCACGAGAGCGTCACCCGCTTCACCCATACCTTCCGGCTGGGGCTGCTCTCCACCTACCTCTTTTTTGTGGAAACCATTACCGGCATCTTTTTGATGATCTGGTATGCACCGTCGCCGGACCGGGCCTATTCGGACATGATCCGGCTGCTGAGCAACGTCCCCTTCGGCCAGTTCATGCGGGACCTGCACCGGTTGGGCGCCGAGCTCATGGTGGCCATCGTCACCCTCCACATGGTCCGCACCTACCTGACCGGCAGCTACAAGGCGCCCCGGCAGTTCACCTGGTTTTCGGGCGTGGTCCTGCTGGTGATCACCCTGTTCCTGAGCTTCTCAGGCTACCTGCTGCCGTGGGACCAGCTGGCCTTCTGGGCGGTGACCATCGGCACCTCCATGGCCGAGGCCGTGCCGCCCAAGATCGTGGGTGAGACGGTTAACCTGCTGGCCCGGGGCGCGCCCGACATTGGCGCCAACGGCCTGCTGCGCTTCTACCTGCTGCACGTCTTCTTCCTGCCGCTGCTGCTGATCCTCTTCTTCTTTGTGCACTACTACAAGGTCGTGCACTTTGGCATCAGCCTGCCGGCCCAGGAGGAAGAGGTGGGCCAGGATACGGCCAACAAAGTGCCGGCCGACCGCCGGGTCTACTTCCTGCCGGATGTGGCCATCGATGAGGCCAGCTTCCTCATTGGCTTCACGACCCTGATGGTGGTGATCACGGCCTTCTTCTTCCAGGCCCCCCTGGAATCCATCGCCAACCCCCAGGCCACGCCCCTGCACACGGTGGCACCCTGGTACTTCTACTGGCTCCAGGGGCTCTTGAAGATTGCGGATAAGACCATCGCCGGCGTCATCCTGCCGGGTGTGCTCCTGGTCCTCCTCATGGCCATCCCCTACCTGGACCCCAACCCCAGCCGCCGAGGCCGGGATCGCCGGGTGGCCATCATCAGCGGCATTGTGGCCGGCACCATCATGATCATCCTGAGCTGGATGGGCACCCCCCACTATGCCGTGCAGGCAGCCCCCGCGGTGGAGGTGGTCCAGGCGCTGATGCCCGAAGAAGGGGCTGGCCTGGTGCGGGAGATCGGTTACAAGCATCTGCCCGTGGGTACCTACGACACCCGGGAGGAATACGAGTTTGACGATCCCGAATTCGCCGAACTCTTCCACGCCTACAAGGAAGAGATCGCCCATTACGAAGAGGAAGATCCCGACTTCAACCACGCCTACGGGCTGTTGGTGATCACCCAGAACCAGCCTTCCCTGAAGAAGATCCACTGGGAGATCCACTGGGTGACCGCAGACGGACAGGAAGATGTCTTCAACCGGGATTTCTTCCTGCATGAAAACTCCATGTACTGGGAGCAGTACGGGCTGCGGGACTTCAGCTACATCTTCCAGTCGGAAAACGGGGAGTAGACGAGGCCATGCGAAAACCCTGGTACGCCTATCTGTACATCAAATCGCCCATCACCAAGATCATCCTGGGCATCCTGTCGGTGTTGATCGCCATCGTGGTGATCCTCTTCATCGGGCTCTTTGAGGAACCCCGCATGGAGGCCCAGACCCGCAACTGGGAAGGGCGCCAGATCGAGAAGGGCGCCGAAATCTTTGCCAACAACTGCTCCAGTTGCCACGGGCCCGACGGAAAAGGGCTGCCCAATGTGGCGCCGGCCCTCCACAGCCGCTACTTCTTCACCCAGCGCCTAAACGATATCGGCTGGGCCGGCTCCCTGCACGACTATGTCGCCCTGACCGTGGCCGCCGGGCGCCCCTCCAAGGTGAACACCCAGTGGGCCCAAATCATGCCCACCTGGAGCAACCGCTTTGGCGGGCCCCTGCGGGATGACCAGATCGAGCAAGTAACGGCCTACGTGCTCAACTGGGAAGAGGATGCCCTCCAGCAGACGCCGGAGGAAGACCCCTGGCAGTTCTTCCAGGATGCCCCCTCCAAGGCCGAAGGTGCCCAGGAGCAGGCTCCTGCCGAACAGGCAGCCCAGGGTGAGAGCGCCGGCCCCCGGCCACCCCAGGAACTCTTCGTCACCTACGGCTGCTCTGGCTGCCACAACCTGGATCAGCCCCAGACCGACACCAACCGGGGTCCCGTGGGTCCCAACCTGGGCAACCTCTACGAAGTCGCCGGGGAAATGGTCCCCGGCCAGGACGCCGAGACTTATGTCTACACCAGCATCGTGGATCCCAACGCGTTCATCGTACCGGGCTACAGTGCCAACATCATGCCCCAAAACTTCGCCGATCAGATGAGCGAAGAGGAGATCCGCGGGCTGGTGCAGTGGCTGCTGGATCCCAACCGCCAGCGCTGAACTGGCTCCATCCAGCACGGCCCGCCAATCTGTGACTCTGTTTCGCTGCGCCGTCCATCCAGATGTCCTTCAGACACGGGTGGACGGCGCAGTCCTGTTTGATGGCCCGTTTGACGGATGGCGCTGCCCCTGGGCTGTCGGCCCGGTCGATGGTATAATTTCCGGGTTTGGAGCCATCCCTGTGCACCCATGTGACCCGGCATGAACACACCGTCTCGCAACTCATCGTCGAACGACCTATTGTCGAACAACAGATCACCGAACAATCCATCGCCTCAAGACAGGCCGTATCGCCTGACTCACGACCCTGTCTTCTACATCACGGCCGCCTTTTTTGCCCTGCTGACCACCGCCCTGCCCGCGGGGTTGGGTCAGCCCCGTTTTCTGCCCCTGATCCAGGCCGTGGGGCTGACCGTCTTCCTGGCCATCCCCCTGCGCCGGGGTGAAATCCGCCAGAGCCTCTACGTGGTGGCCTTGTGGCTGGCCGTCCAGTTTGTGACCATCACCGCGCTGAGCTGGCTGGTGATCGGCCAGGTGGAGCGGGCCATCCCCGATGGCTTCCTCTACCGGGGCGCCATGACCCGCTGGTTCTTTGACCAGGGACCGCTGCCGTCGGGCCTGGCCGCCGCCCCTGTGGGACGGCTGGCCGAGACCGCGGGCGTCCTGGTGGGTGCCCCGGCCACAGGCGGGCTGGTGGCCAACTGGTTCGTGGTCCGGGCCATCAACCTGGCCGGCTATGGCATGGCATCCCTGCTCCTGGTCCTGGCCAGCCCGGCTGCCCTGCTGGCGGCCCTGCCCCTGTGGACCCTGGTGCGGGTGGCCGGCTACGCTGGCCTGACGGTCCTCCTGGCCGAGCCCCCCCTCACCGGCAACTGGTCTCCCCGCCACATCTGGCACGATCGGCGGACGCTGCTGCTCTGGTCCGTCGGCCTGGTGGCCGTCGGCACCCTGCTGGAGCTTTTCCTGCCCGCCCTGTGGAGCGCCCTGTTTCGTTGAAGCGTCCATCGCAACCACCCGTGCAGGACTGAGGACACCATGCGCATTAAACGGGTCGTCATCCAGGGCTTTAAGACCTTCGCCCGTAAAACTGAATTTATCTTCGACCCCGGCGTGACCGCCATTGTCGGTCCCAACGGCAGCGGCAAGAGCAACATCGTCGACGCCATCCGCTGGTGCCTGGGCGAACAGAGCTTCAGCCTGTTGCGCTCCAAAAAGACCAGCGACATCATCTTTTCTGGCAGCGACCAAAAGGCCCGCCTGGGCATGGCCCAGGTCACCGTCACCCTGGACAACAGCCAGGGCCAGATTCCCCTGGACTTCGAAGAGGTGGAGATCACCCGGCGGGCCTATCGGGACGGCAACAACGAGTACCTCATCAACGGCCAGCGGGTGCGCCTGCAGGATATCACCGAAGCCCTTGCCCAGACCGGCCTGGGCAAGCGCACCTACGCCCTCATCGGCCAGGGGCTCATCGACCGGGTGCTGAGCCTGGCGCCCGAGGAGCGGCGCTCCCTCTTCGAGGAGGCCGCCGGCATCACCGGCTATCAGGCCAAGCGCAACACGACCCTGCGCCGGCTGGAGGCCACCCAGCAAAACCTGACCCGGGTCCAGGACATCATCGCCGAGCTCAGCCCACGACTGGGCCACCTGCGCCGCCAGGCGGAGCGGGCCCGGGAGCGGGAACAGATCGCGGCCGACCTGCGCCAGCTGTTGCGCACCTGGTATGGCTACCGCTGGCACCAGGCCCTGGCCGAGCTGGAACGGCAACATGGCCAGGTGGTGGCGCTGAAGCAGCAGGTGGCCCGACGCCAGCAGGAGCTGGAAGCTGTGGGTCGGCAGATTGAATCCCTGCGCACCCGACAGGCGGCCCTGCGCAACCAGCTTGGCGACCGACACCGGGAAAGCAGCATCCTCCACCGCCAGGCCGAACGGGTGGGACGGGAACTGGCCGTGGCGCAAGAACGCCTGCGCCAGGTCCAGGCCCGCCAGGAAGAAGCCCAGCGGGAGCTGGTTCCCCTGCGCCTGCAACAGGAGACCCTCCAGGGCCGCATTGCCGACCTGGAGGGGCAGCTGGCCCAGAGCCGGGCTCACTACGAGGAGCGACGGGCCCAGGTGGAGGCCGTGCAACGGGAAGTGGCCCGGCGTCAGCAGGAGCAGGCCGAGCTGGAGCAACAACTGGCCGTGGCCCGCCAGACGGTGAACCAGCTTGCCACCCGCCGCGCCAACGACCAGGCCCGGATCCAGCAGTGGGAAGAGCGGCAGGCCAGCCTCCGCCAGGAACTGGCCGAGCAGACGGAAGCTCTTGCCGCATCTCGCCAGGCGGCCCAGGCCCTGCAGGAGCACCTGCAGGAGGCGGAGCGCCTGTTGGCCGCCACCCAGGCCGAAGGCACCCGGGTCCAGCAGGAGATGGAGCAACGCCAGGCAGAGATGGCCGCCCTGCGCCAGGCACTGGCAGAAGCCCAGGAGGTGCGGGTCGCTGCGGATCGGACGGCGGACCGCCTCCAGACCCGCTTCGAACTGTTGCAGCGACTGCGCAACGAAGGAGCCGGCTACGCCAGCGGCGTCCGGGCGGTGCTCGCGGCGGCCCAGGGTCCCTCCCCCGCCCTGACCGGCGTCATCGGCACCGTGGCCACGGCCATCCACGTCCCACCCCACCTGGACAGGGCCATGGAGACGGCCCTGGGCGGCGCCATCCAGCATGTGATCGTCCGTCGGTGGGGAGATGCTCAGCGGGCCATCGAGTACCTGAAGCAGAGCGGGCAGGGCCGGGCCACCTTTCTGCCCCTGGACCGGCTACACGTGCTGCCGCCCATTCCGGCCCCCAGGCAGCCGGGCGTCCTGGGCAACGCCGCGGAGCTGGTCTCCTACTCGCCGGATGTGGAGCCGGCCGTCCAGCAGCTCCTGAACCGGGTCTGGGTGGTGGAGGACCTGGACACGGCCCGGCAGGCGCTGGACAGCATCACCCGGGGCCCCCGCCCCACGGTGGTCACCCTGGAGGGCGACATTGTGCGGCCCGGCGGTGCCGTGACCGGCGGCAGTGACCGCAGCCAGCAGGACCATTCCATGCTGGCCCGGGAACGGGAGCTGCGTGAATTGCCCGCCCAGATGGAGGAGGCCAACGCCCGGGCCCGACAGGCAGCCGAGAAGTGCCAGGAGCTGCATAGCCGTCTGGAAGCCCTGCAGGCCCAGATGGGCCCCCTGCAGGAAAGGCTGGCGGCCCTGGCTCGCCAGGAGCGGCAACAACGGGCCGAGCTGGATGACCTGCGCCGACAACTGGACCGGGCCCGCCAGGGAGAGCAGTGGCAGGCCGAACGGCGGGCCACCCTGCAACAGGAGTTGGATAGGCTGGCAGCGCAGATCCAGGAGACCCGCCAGGCGCTGGCCGCCCTGTCCCAGGAAGAGACCGAGGCCCGGCAGGCCCTGGAGGAGGCCGAGGCAGCGGTGGAGGCGGCCGGGGTGGGCGACCTGCTGCGACAACTGGCCGATGTTCGCGCCGCCGCGGCGGCGGCCCAGGGCGATCTCCAGAGCCAGCAGGCCCTGCTGGCCAACCAGCGCTCCGGGCTGCAAAGCGTGGTGGACCAGATCGGGGCCAAGGAGCGGCAGATCGGGCTGCTGCAGGCCGAGGAAGAGCAGTTGAACCGCCGCATCCGGGAGCTGAGCGCGCAGGAAGACCAGTTGACCGGCGCCCTGGTGGCCCTCCAGTCCCACATCCGGCCGGCGGAAGCGGAGTTGGCCCGCCTGGAGGCCGAGCAGCAACAGGCCGAAGGCGAAGAGCGCCGCCTCCAGGAGGGACTGCGCCGGGATGAAAACGCCTGGAACGGGGCCCAGTATCAGCTCCAGCGCTGCGAAGATGCCCTTCAGCAGCTGCGCCACGACATCGAGCAGGACCTGGGGCTGGTTCTCCTGGAGGAGAGCGACGAGGTGGCCTATCAGCCGCCCCTGCCCTGGGAAGCGGTGGTGGAGCAGCTACCGGCACTGACCAGTATTCCCGAGGGGCTGGAAGAGGAAGTGCGAGAGATGCGGGCGCGCCTCAGCCGGGTGAGCAATGTGAACCCGGACGCGCCCCGGGAGTATGAGGAGGCCGCCAGCCGCCACGAGCACCTGCTCACCCAGTCGCGGGACCTGGAAGCCGCCGCGGCGGACCTGCGCAAGATCATCCGGGAGCTGGACGAGGTGATGCGCCGACGCCTGCAGGAGACCTTCCACGCGGTGGCCCAGGAATTCGTCCAGTTCTTCCGGACCCTCTTCAACGGCGGCACAGCCGAGCTCCTTCTGACCGATCCCGACGACATCGCCAACTCCGGGATCGAGATCATTGCCCGCCCGCCGGGCAAGCGCCCCCAGAGCCTGGAGCTCCTTTCCGGTGGCGAACGGACCCTGGCGGCCTGCGCCCTGATCTTCGCCATCCTCAAGGTCAGCCCCACTCCATTCTGCGTGCTGGATGAGGTGGACGCCGCCCTGGACGAGGCCAACGTGGACCGCTTCCGCCAGAGCGTGGAGGCCCTCAGCGCCGGCACCCAGTTCATCATCATTACCCACAACCGGCGCACCCTGGAAGGGACCAACGCCATCTACGGCATCACCATGGGCAAGGATGGCATCAGCCAGGTGATCAGCCTGCGACTGGAGGGCGACCGCATGGTCCCCGCCGAGGAGAACGGCAGTCAGGCCCAGGCCCGCGAAGTGATGGAGATGTAGCCCGTTTCTACAGCGGCTTCAAGCCGACTACCGGCCCGACGGTTTCCCCTGGTTCAGGCCGTCTTCGGTGCCGGGCAAGGGCAGGGGCGGCGGCAGGGGCCACTGGGCCTCCAGCGCGGGGTCGGGCGTGTATTCAGGCACGTTGACTCCGATGCGATGGAGGGCCATGGCCGCCGCAGCCTGGGAAGCCTCCTGCTTGCTGTGGCCCCGCCCCACACCCCACGGATGTTGTAGAATGGAGACCTGGATGGTGAAGATGCGGGCGTGGTCTGGGCCTTCACTATCCACCACCTTGTAGCGGGGCGCCGCGCCGAAGACCTCCTGGGCCCACTCCTGGAGGCGGCTCTTGGGATCCTTGCCGTAGTCCCCCTCCTGTAGCAGCGCCAGCTCGTCTTCCATCTGGCTCAGCACAAAGTGGCGCGCCACATCGATGCCATGCTCCAGGTAGATGGCGCCGACCAGGGCCTCGAAGGTGGCGCACAGGATGGCCGACCGCTGGCGTCCGCCGCTCTCGTCCTCGCCGTGCCCCAGCAGCAGATAGTCGCCCAGGTCAAGGCGTTCAGCCAGGCGGGCCAGGGTCTCCCGGCGCACCAGGGCGGCCCGCAGGTTGGTGAGGTCCCCCTCCCGCTGTTCTGGGAAGCGGCGAAACAGCTCCTCGCTGACGATGAAGCCCAGAATGGCGTCACCCAGAAACTCCAGCCGCTCGTTGTCCTCCAGCACTTCATCATCCGGGGCTTCGTTCAGGTAGCTGCGATGGACGAAGGCCTGTTGAAGCAGTTGTTTGTCATTAAAATGAAGATGATGACGTTCCTCAAATTCAGATAGGTCAGCAGCACTCACGAGATTCTATCCTACTCTTCATCCACGCTGGGTGGATTCTTCAGGCCATGGCCGGTCAGAACGGCCACGACGCTATCGCTGGCGTTGAAAAGGGAAAGGCTTTTGCACAACGCGGCCGCCACAGTGGCACTGGTAGGCTCCACAAAGAGCCCCCGTTCAGCCAGTTGGCGGTGGGCCTGCCGGATCTCGGCTTCGTCGACGGCCACCACAGTCCCCTGGGAGCGGCGCAGCGCCTCCAGCAGGGAGGCGGCCCGCACCGGCACGTTGATGGCGATGCCGTCGGCGCTGATGGGCTCCATGACCACGGTGGGATGAACCTGGGTCTGGCGGTGATGGAAGGCATCGTAGATGGGCGTGTAGGGCTCGGCCTGAACGGCCATCAGCCTGGGGAGTTTGTCGGTCACGCCGGAATTTTGCAGATGTTGGAAGCCACGCCAGATGCCCAACAGCGCTCCGCCATGGCCGGCCGGCGCCACCACCCAGTCCGGCACCTGGCGCCCCAGCTGCTCCCAGATCTCCCAGGCCGCGGTCATCTGCCCCAGCAGGAAGGCCGGATGCCAGGCGTGGGAGGCGTATTTGATGGACTTAACCATACGGCTGGCCGCGGCCGCGGCTTTGGAGGCCGCGTCCCGGGGGCCGGGAACTTCCACCAGCTCCGCGCCGTAGATGGCGATCTGGGCCTTTTTGGGCATGGGCGCGCTCTCGGGGACGTAGATACATGCCTCCAGGCCGGCCCGGGCCGCGTAGCAGGCCAGGCTGGCCCCGGCGTTGCCGCTGGAATCGTCCACCACGGTCAGCGCCCCCCGGCTGACCAGCCAGTTCACCATCACGCTCACGCCCCGATCCTTGTAACTGCCCGTCGGCATCAGGGCATCCAGCTTCCAGTGGAGGGGCAGCCCATGCCAGCGGTCTTGAATCAGGGGTGTCCACCCTTCGCCCAGGGTCACCAGCTCCTGGCCGGGGCCGACCACGGGCAACATGGCCCGGTAGCGCCATTGACCTGCCTGGGCAGGGTCGATGGCCGCAGGGTCGAAGGGGGGGAGGTCGGTGTACTCCAGAGGCGTGGAAGTGCTGGGGCAACGGAGGGGGCTGAGCTCAGCCGGTGCCCGAAAGCTACAGGTCGGGCAATATGCGATCACCACTGCATCCTTTCCAGGACAGACCTTGTGCCAGGGCTTCCGTGGAGGGAGAAGGCCGCGGGAGCCCGAACGGGGTGGGGGCCTTTCCCCCTTGCACAGGCTGACGGGTTCACAGTTGCGCTGGTTTAGCCGTTCCCCTTAAGTTTCCCGCAATTGGGGCCACCTTGTCAAAGCAGCCCAATGCTTGGATGCGCCCCCGTAGCCGTGCTATAATCCTGGTCGTGGGTAGACGCGGGCTTTCCGCGTCTCTCTTTGTGATCCCGATTCTGCATTGCGATTCGGCGGCCCTGCCAGGCGCCGAATGTTCTCATCCAGGAGCAGTCGATTGTTACGGCGACTATTCGGCAAATCAGAAACCAAAAGCCAGGACGAAGTCAAGCTAGAAGAAAGCCTGCAGAAGACCCGGTCCGGCATCTTGGGCCGGCTGGGGGCCATCTTCCAGGAAAATGAAATCACGGAAGCCCTCTGGGAAGAGCTGGAAGAGACCCTCATCATGGGCGACGTGGGGGTGGCCACCACCATGGAGTTGGTAGAACGGACCCGGGACCGGGTAGAGCGGGAGGGGATCAAGAGCACCCGGGACGCCTACCTGGTGCTCAAACAGGAGATGGTGCGGCTTCTGGAGTCGGACGAGCCCCTGCACATCGACGAGCCCCGCATCCTGACCGTGGTGCTGGTGGTCGGCGTGAACGGCTCCGGCAAGACCACCACCATCGGCAAGATGGCCCACTACTACAAACAGCGAGGCCGTAAAGTGGTCCTGGGCGCCGCGGATACCTTCCGGGCCGCTGCCATTGATCAGCTCAAGATCTGGGCGGAACGGGCTGGGGTGGACGTGATTGCCCATGAGCCGGGGGCAGACCCGGGGGCCGTAGTCTACGACGCCATCCGGGCCAGCCAGGAAAGCCGCAAGGCTGACCTGCTCATCGTGGATACCGCGGGCCGGCTCCAGACCAAGTTCAACCTGATGAAAGAGCTGGAGAAGATCCGGGGCGTGGCCAGCAAGCTGGTCCACCGCGCGCCCCACGAGGTCCTGCTGGTGTTGGACGCCTCCACGGGCCAGAATGCCATCTCCCAGGCCAAGAGCTTCAAGGAGAGTGCCGGCGTGACCGGCATTGTCCTCACCAAGCTGGACGGCACCAGCAAAGGCGGGGCCGTGCTGAGCATCAAACGGGAGCTGGGCGTGCCTGTACGCTTTGTGGGCACAGGCGAGAAGCTGGAGGACTTCGCCCTCTTCGACCCGGTGGCCTTTGTGGAGGGCCTGCTGGGCGATTCATAGCGGATGCGCCCTCGTGGCTCGTGGCACTGCGGGGGTACCGCAGGGAGAGGACGTGTGGCTCGGAAGCCCCAGGGCGCACCTGGATCATCCGTGGCTTTCTGCAGCCAAGTCATTTTTGGAATCGGCATAAACAGAGGAGTGAAAAGGGTTCATCATGAGCGAATTATGCAATCGGCTGAAACGGCTGGTGGAGCAGGTAGACGTAATCAGGGGGCGTCTTTGACCTGCCACAAAAGCAGGCAAGGGTGCAGGCGCTGGAACAGGAATCCATCTCACCGGATTTCTGGAACGACCAGCAGGCTGCACAGAAAAAAATGCAGGAACTTAGCGTCCTGCGAGAACAGGTAGAACTCTGGGAAGGCCTCTACCGCCGGGCGCAGGATGCCCTCGAGCTATGCGAAATGGCCGAGGTAGACGAAGATCCCGGGCTGCTGGAAGAGCTGGAACGGGAGGCCACCGCGCTGGAGGAGGACTTCGAGAAGCATCAGTTTGCTCTGGCCTTGAGCGGCAAACATGACGCGGATTCCGCCATCCTGAGCATTCATGCCGGCGCGGGCGGCACCGAAGCCCAGGACTGGGCCCAGATGCTCCTGCGCATGTACCTCCGCTGGGCGGAAAAGCGTGGCTACAAAACCACCATCACCGACATGACCGAGGGGGAAGAAGCCGGCATCAAGAGCGTGACCGTGGAGGTGGAGGGGCCCTATGCCTACGGCTACCTGAAGGCAGAAAAGGGAACCCACCGTCTGGTCCGCCTCAGCCCGTTCGACGCCAGCAACCGGCGGCACACCAGCTTCGCCAAGGTGGAGGTCATGCCGGTGCTGGACGAGGACATCGACATCGAAATCGACCCCAAGGATATCGAGATCGAGGTCTTCCTGAGCGGCGGGGCCGGCGGCCAGAATGTCCAGAAGAATGCCACGGCCGTACGCATCCGCCACCTGCCTACTGGCATCGTGGTCACCTGCCAGAACGAACGCAGCCAGACCCAGAACCGGGAGTCGGCCATGCGGGTGCTGCGGGGGAAGCTCTACGAGCTGGAGCAGGAGCGCCTGGCCGAAGAGAAGGCCCGCCTCAAGGGTGAAAATGTCCAGGCCGACTTCGGCACCCAGATCCGCAGCTACGTCCTCCATCCCTACCAGATGGTCAAGGATCTGCGTACCAACGTGGAGACGGGCAACACCACCGCGGTCCTGGACGGGGAGATCGACCCGTTCATCGAAGCGTGGCTCAAGCAGCAGGTAGGGGTGGAAGCCCTGGAAAATTAGCCGTGTAATCGCCGAACAAGCAGAGCCGAACAAGCAGAGAGGGGCGGGTTGTGAACCCGCCCCTCTCTGCTTTCAGGTGCGCCTTTCAAAGATCCGCCGACTTACCGACGCTCAACGTGGGGCAGATAGATCCGGTATCCGTCCCACGGCGCCAGCATGCCTTCGATGGGCCCATACTCGATGGTGGCCCCGTCTCGCGTCACCTCCTGTAGCCAGTAGAAGTAACGGACGTTGCGCTCGGCCGTGGTATCTTCGAAGCGGTAGGTACTGTTGTTGCCCCGGGCCTGGATCAGGTTGGGGGTGATACGGCTGGCATGGGCCCGCTCCCCATCGACGCTCCGCCAGATGTGGAAGCCCCGGGTATTCACCTCCAGGCCGGTGGACCAGGTCAACACCAGGTATCCGTTCTCCACCACCGGCACAAACCGCTGGAGCTCGATGGCATCCGGCCGGTTGTCGATGATCACGTCCACCACATCCTCGTTGTCATCCGGGATAGGATCGTAGGCCGGCAGGTCGGTGACCACCCGGGCCACGTTCTGGACCACGCCGGGCAGGGCATTGCCATCCACCGTTGCGATCAGGGTGAACCGCTGTTCCTGGCCCACCGGAATGTCGCCCAGCTGGCAGCGGACGCCTGTTTCAGTTACCGTGCAGGGCACGGTGGCGCTCACATAGTTCAGCCCGGCCGGCAGGAAGTCCGTCACGACGACGCTGATCGCCGGTGATGGCCCCGCGTTGTAAACGCCGATGGTGAAGGTGATCCGCTGACCCGGATAGACGTGGGTGATCTCCCCCGTCTTGGTGATGGCCAGGCTGACCACCGGCCCCACCACCACGGCCCGCTCGCCTGTGTTGTTGGTCTCTTCGGGATCGGGCGTCTCCGCAAAGACCACCGCATCGTTGTCGACCGGCGTGCCGGGCGGCAGGTCTGGCGCCACCTGGGTCACCGCGGTGATGATAACCGTGTTGCTGACGGCCAGGGTACCCAACTGACAGATATGGTCCACACACACGCCCTGGCTCGCCTGGAGCTGGAGCAGGGTGAGCTGCGGCGGAAGCACTTCCTTCACATCCACCCCCTCGGCGATGGACGGACCCCGGTTGTGCACCCGAATGGTGTAGGTGACCGTGTCGCCAGCTTCGACCGGGCTGTGGCTGGCCTGTTTGTCCACCTCGATGTCGGCCACGCCAAAGGCCTGGGTCTGGGCCTCACTCCGGTTATTAGCCAGATTCGGATCGGCCGTGTCGCTGGAGACATAGGCCGTGTTGCGTATCAGGATGCCCTTGGGCAGGGGGCTATCCACCACCACCTGAATCTGCAAGGTACGGGATTCGCCCACGCCCAGGTTGCCCAGATCCCAGCGCAGGGGCGCCGGCCCACCGTCCGGATTTGGCGTGGCGCCCAGGAAGATGAGCCCGGCAGGCAGGGCATCCGTCACCACCACATTTTCAGCCACCGACGGGCCAGCATTCTGCACCAACAGGGTGTAGGTCATGGATTCCCCGGCCACCACCAGGTCGGTACTGGCACTCTTCAGAACGCTGACATCCGCCTGGGTGGCCACGGGGTGCCGGGCCTCGGCCTGGTTGTTATCCAGAACCGGATCCCGGGTGTCACTGCCCACCTGGACATGGTTCACCAGCTCGCCGGCGGCGTCGGGCGGCAGGCTGACCACCACCCGCAGACTCTGGCTGGCGCCGGCCGCCAGGCCGCCCAGCGAGCAGCGCAGGATGCCCTCGGCAACCAGGTCACACCCGGGATGTTCCACGGCAGTCACGCCCGCAGGCAGGGTGTCGGTCACCACCACCCCCAGGGCGTCGGCCGGCCCCAGGTTGCTCACCTGGATGTGATAGATGATGGTCTGGCCGGCCACCGCCGCGTCGCCGCCAGACGCCGGCTCACCGAGCTTGACCACGGCCAGGTCGGCCACAGCGCCCACTTCCACAGGCACGTCGTCCAGGTTGTTGTCCTCATCCGGATCGGGCTGGTTGGCCTGGACCAGCGCGCTGTTCAGCAGCTCGGTGCCGTCGGGAATGTTGGAAGCCAGCCGGGCGACGATGGTCACCGTTGCCGTGCTGGGGCTGCCGTTGTAGGGGAGCGTCCCCAGCAGGCAGACCACCCCCTGATCGCACAGCCCCTGGCTGCTGGTCACCTGGACCACGGTAAGGCCACCCGGCAGGGCATCGATGATCTTGACGTCGGTGGCGTTCGCCGGGCCGTAGTTGGTCACCACCAGGGTGTAAGTGACCAGGCCACTGGCCAGGGCGGCTCCGCTGTTGGCCCGCTTCTCCAGGGCCAGATCCGCGGGCGGACCGAAGAATTGCTGGACCGTGGTCTCGGCGAAATCGCTCAGCACCGAGTCGGTCAGCGGCGTGCTGCTGGACAGGCTCACGTCGTTGCGCAGCACCGTGCCGGTGGGCACGTCTGGGGCCACAAAGACCACCAGGAGGAAGCTGCGGGAGGCGCCGGCCGGCAGGGTGCCCAACTGGCAGGTGAGCACGCCGGCCGGGTTCTCCACACAGCTATCGGTATCGCTCATGTAGCTGGCGCCCGTGGGCAACACGTCCACCACGGTGACATCATGGGCATCGCTGGGGCCGTCGTTGACCACATCGATGGCGTAGACCAGGGACGATTCCGGGCTGACCGGGTCGTTGAGATCCCGCTTGTCGATGCGCAGCCGGGCCAGGGTCTCCACCGTGGTCAGCAGGCTGTCCTGGTTGTTGTCCAGCTCGGGATCGGGCGTGGCCGTGAAGACGGTGGCCGTGTTGCTCAGGACAGTACCGGCTGCCAGACCGGACGGCACCCGGCCCACCAGGGTGACGGTGGCCACTTCGCCGAGGGCCATGTCCCCCGTCTGGCAGATGTCCTGGGCGCAGGCGCTGACACCGCTGCCGGAGCGCTGGATGGTCCCCCGCACGAAGGTGACGCCCTCGGGCAGGGAGTCTTTCACATCCACCAGCCGGGCGGTGGAGGGACCCAGGTTGGTCACCACCACGGTGTAGGTGATCAGGTCGCCCGCGAAGACGGTGGCCGGGCCATGCTTGGTCAGCTGCAGATCGGCCAACGCCACCACGCTGGTGTCCGCATCGCCCTGGTTGTTGTCCGGCGAGCCGTCGGGAGTGCTGCTGCCCACTTCCCCGGTGAACTCCACGCTGGTGCCGGGCACCACATCTGGATCCACATCCACCCGCAGGGTCATCTCCCGGGACGCCCCTGGGGGCAGCGGGTCGGGGGTGGTGAGGCGGAACAGGCCGCCGCCCAGATCGGTGGCCGTCCAGCCGGCAGGCAGGGTGGCGGTGTTGAAGGCCGTGCCTGGCGGCAGGGTCACGGTCACCACCACACCGGCCGCGTCCGACGGGCCATGGTTGACCACGGTGAGGGTCACGGTCGCCTGCTCGCCGGCGTTGACCGTGGGCGTGGAGCCGATCACCAGGGACAGGTCGGCCCTCGGCGCCAGGGGCGTGGCCAGCACCGCACTGTTGTTCGCCTGGTCCGGATCGGACGTGGCGCTGGCGACACTGGCCATGTTGGTCAGGGTACCCGTGAGGGTCGGCGCCAACTGCCCAACGATGGTGATGACCGCGTCCGGGATCCCACCGGGCAGGCCATTGGGCGCGGCCGGCAGGGTACCCAGGTTGCACGGCAGGGCAGTGCAGCCACCCACGCTGCTGCTCACGCTGGTGGTGCTGAAGCCCATGGGCAGCAGATCGTTGACCACCACCTGGGCTGCATCCGACGGGCCGGTGTTGTAGACATAGAGCCGATAGGTCAGAGTTTCGCCGGGTACAGCCGCGCCATCGGCATGGCCGCTCTCCGCCACCTTGACGATGGAAAGGTCGGCCAGGGTCGTCACCGTGGAGGTGAATAGATCCTGGCTGTTGGCCGGGTTGGGGTCGGGGTTATCGGCGAAAATTTCCGCCAGGTTGGTGATGATGGTTCCGGCGGCCAGGGAAGCATCCACCTGGGCCACCACCGTCACCGTGATGACCGCGCCCACCTCCACCGTGCCAAACTGGCAGAGCACGCCGTAGAGGTCGGGCAGGCAGAGCCCCTGGGTGCTGCTGGCGGCGTTGCTGCCGGCCAGGGTGACCCCTTCGGGCAGGGTATCCTTCAGATCCACGTCCGTGGCAATGGCCGGGCCATTGTTGGTCACCAGAATGGTGTAAGTCACCTGACCGCCGGCCGTCACCACGGCATCGCCCACCTTGTGGACGGCCAGATCCGCCGGCGGGGCGAAGGTCTGCTGGACGGTGTTGGTCACCAGATCGCTGACCGGCAGGGCGTTATCGGCATCCGCGGTGGCCGTGTTGGTCAGGACAGTGCCGCTGATGACGTCATTGGGCGCCAGCACCGTGACCAGGATTTCGTAGCGCTGGTTCACGCCCAGGTCGCCGGCCATGCAGGTGATCAGCCCGCCCTGGGCGCTCCCGTCGTGCAGGCAGTCCACGCCGGCGGCCTGATAGGTGACGCTGGGCGGCAGGGTGTCGGTGATGACCAGGTTCTTGGCCACCGACGGCCCGGTATTCGTCACCGTCAGCCGGTAGAAGATGGTTTCGCCGCCGGCCACAGTGGGATTCAGCGTGGCCTTGTCCAGCTCCAGGTTGGCCAGGCTCTGGATGGTCGTCGTGACAGAGGCCTGGTTGTTCTGGAGGTTGGGATCGGCCACCAGGCCGTCCACAGTGGCCGTGTTGGTCAGGATCGCCCCATCCTCCACATCGGCGTCCACCGAGGCCACGATGGTGACAGTGATGATTTCACCGGTGAGGCTATAGACGCCCACATTGCCGATGGAACAGCCCACCCCCTGGGAACAGGTCCCCTTGCCGGGCTGGATGCTAGACGTGCTGTCCGCGCTGACATAGGTGAGCCCGGAGGGCAGGATGTCCTCCACGAAGACGCCTTGGGCCAGGGATGGACCCAGGTTGGTGATGACCAGGGTATAGGTCACCAGGTCCAGACCGGCTGTGGCGGTCATGGGGCCGGTCTTGGCGATGGCCAGGTCCGAATTGCCCACCACCATCGTTTCTACCACGGCGCTGTTGTTATTGGGGTTGGGATCCAGGGTGCCGCTGCTTTGGGCCGTGGCCTGGTTGACCAACTGGGTGCCGATGGTGGTGCCGGCCGCCACCATACCCACCACCGTGATGCGGACGCTGTTGGTAATGCCGACGGCCACGTTACCCAGGGGACAGACCAGGCGCGGACTGCCAGAGCCGGTCACCAGGGTACAGGAAGCGCCGTTGGAGACGGTCACAGCCAGGCTGCCCGTCACGATGGCGCTGGGCAGGGTGTCGGTCAGGGTCACGTTGAGGGCCTCGGACGGCCCCAGGTTGTTGACCACCACGGTATAGGTCAGGGTCGTGCCCGCGATGACCTGCTCTGGGCCAGACTTGGAGACGCTGAGATCGGTGCCCGAACGCACGGTGGTGGTGGCCACGTCCTGGTTGTCCAGGGTGTTGAGCTCGATGGAGCCGCTGGTCACAGTCACCGTGTTGGTCACCACCAGGTTGTCCGGCAGGCCGCTGTTGACCGAGGCGATGATCTCGATCAACTGGGAGGAGCCAGCCGGCAGGGATGGAATGGTGCAGGTGACGACGGAGCCGCTACTGGTGCAGTTGAAGCCCAGGGTGGCCTGGACAAAGGTGGTGTTGCTGTCCAGGGTATCGGTGATCACCACGTCAAAGGCGTCGGACGGCCCCGCGTTTTCCACCAGCAGCTGATAGCGGATGGTGCCTCCGATGGTGGCCGGATCGGGGAAGTCCTGCTTGGTCACCTTCAGGTCTACCACCTCCGCCACGGTGGTGGCCGTCGAAGCCTGGATCGGCACCGGCGGGTCCAACTGCTCGGAGAGGACGCTGGCCGTGTTGGTGAACACATAGCCGGCCCGCAGATCGGCATCCACGTCCACCACGATGGTGACCGTCACGACTTCATTGACGGCCAGGGTCCCCAGGAGACAGATGATGCCGCTGTCGCAGACCCCACCGTTGCTGGCCGTCACCGAGACCAGGCTGGTGCGGTCGGGGATGGTGTCGATCACCCGGACATCGGTGGCGGACGACGGGCCGTGGTTGGTGATGACGATGGTATAGGTCAGGAGTTCACCGGCGATCACCGGATTGGGTGCGCTCGCCTTGGTGACGCTGAGGGCCGCCACGGCCAGCACCTCGGTGTCCGCCTCGGCCACATTGTTGTCCGGGTCAGGATCGGGGGTGCTGCTGTCTACCTCCGCCTGGTTGACCAGGCTCAGTGCAAGCGGCGCGTCGGCAGCCACATCCACCAGGATGGTGAAGACCTGGGTCGCGTTCACCGGCAGGGGATCGGTGGTCGCCACACAGACCACCACACCGGAGCCGGGCGCCGTCTCGCTACAGGCGTTGGAGGCCGACCGGAAGCTGGTGCCAAAGGGCAAGGAATCGGTGACAACCACCTGTTCGGCGGGAGTCGGCCCCCGGTTGGTCACCGTGAGGGTGTAGAGCAGGGTCTCACCGGCCGTGGCCGGATCGGGCCAATCCGCCTTGGTCAACACCAGGTCCGCCAGGGCAGACACCGCAACCACCGCGCTGTCCACCTGGTCGTCGCCGGGGTTGGCCAGCGGCGTGGTGGTGGTCACCGACGCGGTGTTGGTGACCAGGCCCGTGGCCCAACTGGCCAGGGTACCCACCACCTGGATGGTGGCCGAGCCACCGGCGGCCAGGTCGCCCAGAGAGCAGGGGAAGCCGGAACAGCCGCCCACGCTACTGCTGACGCTGGGGTTCTGGAGCTCCGCAGGCAACACGTCGGTAACCACCACGTTGCGCGCCGTGCTGGGACCGGTGTTGGTCACCACGATGTGGTAGAAGACCAGACCCCCCGGATCGGCCACGGGCGGGGTCACCGACTTGTCCAGGTAGAGGGAAGCCTGGGCGGTGACAGTCGTGGTGGTACTCGAGGTGTTGTTGTCCGGATTCACGTCGGTGTTGTTGCTGCTCACCTGGGCTGTGTTCACCAGGTTGCCGGTCACATCGCCGGCCACCAGCACCGAAACGCCCAAGGTGATGGTGCCTCCAGCCGCCAGGTCGCCCAGGTCACAGGTGATTCCTGCGTTGCAGGTCCCCTGGCTGGTGGAGACGGACATCACGGTCACGCCGTTGGGCAGGGCATCCACCAGCTGGACGCTGCTGGCCACGGCGGGCCCATGGTTGGTGATCAGAATGGTATAGGCCAGGACGTTGCCGGCCAGGGCGGTGGCCGGCCCACTCTTGGCCACGGCCAGGTCCACGGCCCCACCCGCCGGCTGGCGCACGGTGGCCGTCACGCTGTCGGTGGCCGTGATGCCGCCGCTAGCCGCGACCAACACCTGGTTAAGGAGCTCCAGGCCGTCGGCCGCCTCTTCGTCCACCCGAACCTGCAGCAGGTAAGTGGCGCTGGCCCCCGGGTTCAGGTCGCCCACGGCACAGGTGACCAGGCTGCCGCTTACACTGCAGCCCTCACTGGCGCCGGCAAAGGTGACGCTCACCGGCAGCGTATCCGTCAGCGCCACATCCCGGGCCAGCGACGGCCCCTGGTTGACCACCTCAATCTCGTAGAAGAGGACCTCGCCGGCGTTAACCGGGCTGTTCAGAGCCACCTTGGTCACCCGCAGATCCACCTGGGTGGCCACGATCACAGGATGGCTGGCCACGTTGTTGTCCGCCACCGGATCGGTGGAATCACTGAAGACGGTGACCCCATTGGTCAACACGGTGCCCGGGGCCAGGTCGGCGTCGGCCCGGGCCACCAGGGTCACGGTCACCTGTTCGCCCACGGCTACGGCCCCCACCTGGCAGATGCCGGCGACACAGCTGCTGAGGCCGCTGCCGGTGCGGGTTACTGTCGCCGACTGATAGACCAGGCCCGTGGGCAGGGCATCCTGGATCTCCACGCCCTGGGCCTGGGACGGACCCAGGTTGGTCACCACCAGCGTAAAGGTGAGCAACGAACCCGCAGTGGCAGTCACCGGCCCGGTCTTGCTTACCGCCAGATCGGCCAGGGCCAGCACAGTGGTGTCGGCGTTGTCCTGGTTGTTGGCCAGGTTGCTGTCACCGGTGAAGCTGCCCACCTGCCCGTCAAACTGGATGCTGGTGCCCGGCTCCACGGTGGTCACCGTGGTCACCAGGGCCGTGATGACCACCTGGGCACCCGCAGGCACGTTGCCCAGGGAGCGGGTGTAAATGCCGCCGCCCACAGGGGTCCAGCCGGCCGGGGCACTCACCTCCGGCGGGAAGGTCGCCGTGACCACCGCGCCCTCTGCCACCGAGGGGCCATTGTTGGTCACCGTGTAGGTGACCAGCACCGTCTCGCCCGCGTAGACCGTGGGGGTACTGGTCACATCCAGGGCCAGGTCTGCCACGGTCTGCACGGTGGTGGTCGCCGTGCTGGAGACGCCCACCGGATCTGCCTGGCTGGTGGCGGTGGCCACGTTCACCAGGTCTCCCGTGGCCGCCGCGGCCACGGTCCCATTGACCAGGATGAGCGCGCTGGCGCCAGGTGCCAGGGTGCCCACCACACAGGTCACCGTGCCGCTGCTTACGCTGCAGCTCCCCTGGCTGGAAGAGGCATAGGCGTTGATGATGCCGGCCGGTAGGGGATCGCTGACCACCACGCCCGTGGCGTGGGAGGGGCCGGTGTTGCTCACCACAATCTGGTAGGCGATGCCCTGGTTGGGCGTCACCGTGGCCGGCCCCAGCTTCAGCACCCGCAGGTCATCGTCCACGGTGACGGTGACCCCGGCACTGGCCTGGTTGTTGTCCGGGTTGCTGTCCGGGTTGGAGGACGCCACCCGGGCCACATTCAGCAACGGTGTGGTCTGGTCACCCCGGACCCGGGCCACCAGGACCACGGTGGCCGTTCCGTTCACAGCCAGATCGCCCAGCAGACAGGTAACGCCGGCGTTGCAGGTCCCCTGGCTGGCGGAGATCGCCTCCAGCACCACTCCTTCCAGGGGCAGGGCGTCCACCACCTGCACGTTGCTGGCCGCAGCCGGCCCCAGGTTGGTGATGGTCAGGGTAAAGGTGACCCGCTCCCCGGCCACCACGGTGGAGGGCGTAGCTGCCTTGGCGATGGCCAGGTCCGTGGCCGCCAGGTCGCTGCCCGCAGCCACCGTCTGCTCGCTGGCGCTGTTGTTGGCCCCGTTGGGATCGGGGGTGCTGCTGCCCACGGCGACGCTATTGTTCAGGGTGGTGGTGGTCGTCAGGCTGGCATCCACCCGGCCCTCCACCAGCACCGTCCGCACGGCACCGGGCAACAGGGTACCCAGGAGACAGGTCACCACGCCGCCGCTTTCGCTACAGCCGGGCGACGCGCCCACGTAGTCCAGATTGGCGTCCAACGTATCGGTGATCACCACGCCGTAGGCCGTCGAGGGGCCGGTATTGCTCACCACGATCTGATAGAGCAGCGTCTCGCCGATGCGGACAGGATCGGGCAGATCCCGCTTGGCCACCGAGAGGTCGGCTGCACGGCTCACCGGCGTGCTCACGTCGGTGAGGTTATTGCTGGTGTCGGGATCCTGCTGGTCGGCAGAGACATGGGCGCTGTTGGTCAGGGTAGCCCCCTGGTAGGAGGCGTCTACGGCCAACGTGGCGGTCACCAGGGCCGTGGTGCCGCTGAAGAGGGTGCCCAGATGGCAGGCACCGCCCAGGCTGCAGAACTCGTTGCTGGCGTCCGGATTGTGGGCCACCAGGGAGAGCACCTGGGTGCCCGCCGGCACCAGCTCCAGCACTTCCACGTTGGTAGCAGCCGACGGACCCAGGTTGGTCACCACCAGGGTGTAGGTGATGGTCTCGCCTGCGGTCACGCTGCCCTGACCCGTCAACTTGGTGATGGCCAGGTCCGCCTGGGTGCCCACCCCCTGCACCGTGCTGGTCACCGTTGCCGTGTTGGCAGGCGACGGATCCGGGGTGCTGGACTGGGCCGTGACCGTGTTCGTCAGGATGCTGCCGGCCTCGGCAGCCTGGCTGACCGTGACCGCGATGAGGAAGCTGCGGGACGCCCCGGCCGCCAGGGTGCCGACCGTACACACGGCCTCGCTCCCCACCAGGCTGCATCCACTGCTGCCACCGCTCCAGCTCACACCGGCGGGCAGGGTGTCGGTCACCACCACATTCTGGGCGTCCGACGGCCCCAGATTGGTCACCACCAGCTCATAGAGCTGGCCACCCCCTGGCGCCACCGGCTCGTAGAGGGCCACCTTGTTGACGGTGATATCCGCCTGCTGGGTGACCGTGGTGGTGACGGCCGCACTGTTGGCCACCGGATCGTCCGGGTCATCCGGCGTGAAGACGCCGGCCACATTCACCAGCCCGGCCGCCAACACGTCGCTGCCCACCCGGGCGGTCACGGTGATGACCCGACTCTCGCCGGCCATCAGGGTGCCGAACTGGCAGACCGTCCCGCCACAGATGCCGCCGCCGCTGGCCTGGATGTCCACCAGGCTCATACCCACGGGCAACTCATCCTTCACATCCACCGAGCGGGCCAACCCAGGACCGGTGTTGGTGATGACGATGACGTACGTCACCAGCTCCCCGGCCACCACCGCCCCGGCCGGCGCCAACTGCTCCTTGGTGATGGTCAGGTCGGCCTGGGCAATGATGCTGGTATCCGCGCTGTCGCTGTCGTTCAAGGGGTTGGGGTCGGGCGTGCTGCTGCCCACGGTCACCTGGTTCTCCAGGCTGCTGCCCGGCGCCACGTCGCTGGCCACCGTTGCGGTCACCAACACCGTCTCGGTGGCGCCAGCCGCCAGGGTGCCGAAGGAACAGACGATGGTGCTCCCCGACCCTGTGCAGATGCCCCCAGGGGTCACCGCGACCAGGGTCAGGCCTGCCGGCAGGGTGTCGGTCACCACCACGCCCTGGGCGTCGGCCGGCCCGCTGTTGTGGAGCTGCACCGTGTAGGTCACCGTGTCTCCGGGGGCGGCCGTGGCCGTACCACTCTTGACCACACCCAGATCCGCTTCGGTAACCAGAGCGGGATTCACCACGGCGCTGCCGCTGGAGCCGGGCGTGGTGGAGGTCACCTGGGCCGTGTTGGCCAGGGCACCGCTGCCGCTGACGTCGCTGGCCACCGTACCCATGATCTGGAGGGTGGCCGAACCACCGGCCGGCAGGGTCCCCAGGTTGCAGGGCAGGCCATTGCAGCCCCCCTGGCTGGCCAGCACCAGGGAGAGCTGGAAGCCGGCCGGCAGAGTATCGGAGACGGTCACGTTGTGGGCGTCGGCCGGCCCGGTGTTGGTAACCACGATGTAGTAGGTCAGCTCCTCGCCGGGAACGGCCGGATCCGGCACGGCCCACTTGGACAGCGCCAGATTGGCCTGGGCCACCACGGTCACCGGGGCCTCATCGGTGTTGTTGGCCTGGTTCAGCTCCGGAGCCGGGCTGCTCACATGGGCCGTGTTGGTGTAGACGCCCGGACTCACCCCGGCCGGAATGGCGAAGACCAGGGTGATGGTGGCCTGTTCGTTGATGGACATCTCGCCCAGGTCACAGACCCCACCGCTGGCGCAGAGGGCCTCGGACGTGTCCTTGCTGGTGACTGCACTCACCAATTGGAAGTCCCGCGGATAGGCGTCCACCACCTGCACCGCCGAGGCCGGCGCAGGCCCCAGGTTGGTCACCACCAGGGTATAGGTCACCAGGCCACTGCCGGCCCAGACCACGGCCGGATCGGCCACTTTGGTCAGGGCCAGGTCCGTGGGTTCGCCCACCGGCTGCAGGTAGGTGGTGGTCTCGGTGTCGTTGAGCCGGCTCTGTCCCACGTCGATGGGCGTGGTGGTGGTAACCCAGACGCTGTTGGTGCCTACCGTACCGCTGACCACGCCGGAGTTCACCCGGACATGGATCAGGTAGTCCCGGCTCTCCCCCACGGCCAGGTCACCGGCCACGCAGGTGACAACGCTGCCCGAGACGGAACATTCGGGGCTGGCGCCTTCGTAGCTCACCTCCCCGGGCAGGGTATCGGTCACCACCACGTTCTCGGCCAGGGATGGCCCCGTGTTGGTGACCACGATTTCGTAGAAGTAGGTGTCGCCGGCATAGACCGGGTCGGTCAGATCGACTTTATCCACCTGGAGGGCCGTCAGGCCGCTCACGGTGGTGGGCCACTGGGCCACATCGTTGCTCGGGTCGGGATCCGCCGTGTCGCTAAAGCTCTGGGCGGTGTTGGTGATCAGCCCACGGACATCCGCGCCCACCGACGCGGTGATGACCATGGTGACCACCTGGCCGGGCGACAGATCGTTGAGCTGGCAGATGCCGGCCACACAGCCGCCCTGGCTGGCCGAGCCTTCCACGAAGGTGAGCCCGGCCGGCAGGAAGTCCTTCACATCCACATCACGGCTGGTGCTGGGACCGTTGTTGGTGAGCACCAGGGTGTAGGTTATCAGTTGGCCCGCCGTGGCCGTGATGGGCCCCGTCTTGTTTAGGGCCAGGTCGGCCTCGGCATACACCTCCGTCTCGAAGGTGGCCGTGTTGTTGGTCTGGCTGCCGTCGGAGGACTGGATGGTGAATTCGGCCCGGTTGGTCAGGTCCGCGCCGTGGGGCGTATCCGGATCCACCGTGGCGGTCACCAGGATGGTGGCGGAGACGCCGGCGGGAATGTTACCGATGACGCACTGCACCAGATCGCCGTCCGGGACGGGGGTGATGGTACAGCTGCCCGTTCCGCCTCCGCCGCCAATCTGGTAGGTGGCGCCGGTGGTATCCACCTGGAAGGGCATGGTATCGGTGACGATGGTCTGAACAGCGGTGAAGGGACCGCTGTTGGCGACGCTGAGCACGTAGGTGATCACCGAGCCAGCCGTCACGGTGAGGGGGCCGGTCTTGTTGATGCCCACTTCGCTGACCGTGAGCTGCGCGCTGTCCGAAGTGATGTAGTCATCCACGCCCCCGCTGCTGTCCCGGGTGTCGCCGTAGGGATCGTCGGGCAGGCTGGTCCAGGTGGTGCTGACGATGTTGGTGAAGAGGGCCCCAGGCTGGGTCTCCGGCGGCACCACCACGTTGTAGCGCAGCCGGATGGGGTTCAGCGCGGTGACGGTGGTGGGGATCACCGTCCAGCGGGCCAGGAGTTGGGGCAGGTTGTCATCGTCCACCAGGGAAGCTGGCGGCCCGGCGTACTGTTGCCAGGAGTTGGAAATGTAGTTCAAGCCCGCAGGTATCACGTCGGTCAGCGCCACGTTGTAGGCCGGCACGGTGGAAGTGGTGTGGTGGTAGAGCAGGATCTCGTACGCGGCCACGTCGCCCGGCTGCGCGTTGCCAGGTACAACCGATTTCTCCACCACGAGCTGGGGCTCCACCAGGGTCACCGTGACGGGCACGGTGGTGGTCACCTGGGGACTGTCATCCGCGTTGCGGTAGGCCACGGTGGCCGTGTTCGGCTTCTCATCCCCGTGGTTGCTGGCGGCCACATCCGCCACCACCAGGCGCATGGTCCAGAGGATGGTGGCCGGTGCGCCGGTGGGGTTGACGATGTCGCCGTCAAAGGCCAGGGTGACCGTGCTGCCGCCGCTGCCATCCCCGCCGCCGGCAGGGACCTGACTGATGGTGTAACCCGGCAGGCTAAAGGACGGCGAAGTGGTCAGGGAGAGGAAGCTGGTGGGCGAAATGTAACGCAGGCCGGCCGGGATGGTATCGGTGATGGCCGGGTTCAACTGGGTGAGGCCGGTGGGCACGGTGATGTAGATGGTGTACGTGATGGCCTCGCCGATGGTGTAGTCCCGGTCGTCCCACAACACCTTGGCGATGGTCACGTCGGCCGTCCGGGCGGTGGCCTGGGTGTCGTCTCGATAGTCGTTGATGCCGCCGCTGCCATCCCGTTCATTCGGATTGGGGCCGGGCAGGCTGGTGTAACTGACCACGGCCGTGTTGGTCAGGAGGGAGCTGGGCTCTGCGTCGCCGTCGATGCTCACTACGTAGGTGATGACAATGGTGGGCGAAATGGGCGCGATGCTTGCGTAGGTGACGCTGATGCGCTGGCCGGTGGTAAAGGTGCTGGCCGGCGGCGGCGACACCTGCAGGCTGTTGGGCACCAGGGTGAACTTGTCCGGAATCTGGTCCACGATCTCCACATCGTAGGCGGTGGTGCTGCTGGCCGACGTATGGCTGACCGTCACCGTGTAGGTGATGAGGTCGCCGGCCCGGACGGCATTGCCGCCAGCGCTGTGGCCTTTGGCAATGTTCAACTCCGGCTCAATCACCGTCACCGTGTCCGAGTCGGTGAACTGGTAGGGCTGGCCGTCGTCCAGGTAGGTAAGGTAGGCCTGGTTGGTCCGGACCTGTCCGTCCACATTGGTGCCGATGTTCTGGACGAAGGAGGTGATCACTGCGGTGATCTGGATCTGGCCCTGGAGGTTGCCCAGGTTCCACTGGATGGTGCCGCTGTTGCCCGGGGCGGGCGCCACGTCCGGGCTGTGGACCGTGACCGTGGGCCCGCCGCTGTCGCCGTCTACATCCTGGCGGACCGTCAGCGCTGCGGCCACGTAGCCCAGCCCTGTGGGCAGGATATCGGTCACCACCACATTGGTGTAGACGTAGTTGCCGAAAAGGGTGGCCGTGATGGTGGACGTGAGCTCCTCGCCGATGGTGGCCTGCGCCCGATCGTTCTCCTTGTCGAAGATGGCCAGCGCGCTGGCATAGGTGTGGAAGGTGGCGGCATCCTGGAGACAGCCGCCGTTGTCACATTCACTGTGGATATCCAGGCTCAGACCCAGGTCGGTGGGCGCGGCCACCACCGTGGCCGTGAAGACGGCCTGGAACGTGCCCCCTGCGGCCAGGGCCGGGATGAACCAGGTGATCACATTGCCCGCGACCACCGGCGTGATGTTTTCACCGCCGCCGCTGCCGGTGGAAACGCCCGCGCTGATTCCCGTGTAGCCGCTGTCTAACGTCTCGGTGATCAGCACGTTGTAAGCCGTGCCGGTGCCGCTGTTGCGCACGCCGATGGTCCACTGGTAGCTCTGCCCGGCCTGGACCACCCGGGTGATGGGCGTCTGGAAGGCGCCGCCGGCCAGATCGCCGGCGAACGCCGGCCGCTGGATGGTCAGGGTATTGGCGACCGCCGCCACGTCGTCATAGGGATTGCCACACGTATCCTCGTAGCGGATGTCAGCCAGGTGGCCGCCGCTGGTGCCCGGGGTGGCGCAGGTACCAGTCACGCTGGACACATTGAAGCGCAGCACGTTGTCGCTGAGCTGATCGATGGCGCTGTACAGCCAGGTCAACACCCCGGTGGCACCGATGGCCGGCTCCACGGTGGGCGTGGGGGTATTGCCGCTGGCCAGGCCGGCATAGGCCAGGCCGGCGGGCAGGGTGTAGGTCAACACCACATTCTGCGCGCGAGCCCCGTCGTTGGAAAACCGGATCTCAATGGGGCCAGGGCCACACTGGTTCAGGGTGGCATTCTGGGGCGAAACGGTGAAGACCGGCTTGGTGTCGATGGCCGCGGTGGCCGAGACGGGCACCGTCAGACAGAGGTCCCCACCACAGCTGTAGGACGCCTGGACCAGGTTGGTGTTGTCCGCGGTACAGGCCTGGGCCGCCACCGTGCCGGTGATGAGGAAGGTAATGGTGTCGGTGGGCGTGCCGGCCGCGCCCAGGGCATCCCCTCCCTGAAGCTCCCAGTGAAGGACGGTGGGCGAAATGTCCTGACTGCTGGTCAGGGGGGTGGTTTCGGTCACCGTAAATTGGCTGGGGAGGAAGTCGTCCACGAAGAGGTTCAGCACCCGCTGGGGACCCACGTTCTGGACTTCCACCTCCCAGACCAGGGTATCGCCGACGCCCGCAAAGGCGGTGTCATCGAAGCCGCTGTTCTCCGTGGCGTTGCGCACCTGCTTGCGCACCACCAGCTCCGGCGCATCGGTAATCAGCGATTGGCTCTGTTCGCTGAAGGTCAGGGGCAGGTCACACACATCCCGGGCCGTGCCAAAGGAGCGCACCGAGACCAGGGTGCCCCGACAGTCCGTCTGAACCCGGAAGCGGATCAGCACCTGCTCGCCGGCGGCCCGCTCGGCCAGGATCTGGTAGGCCTGGGTGTTGGTGGGGTAGGTGGCCACGTCCCAGGTCAGGGTGTAGACCGTGTCCAGGCCTACCACGTTGCTCAGCACCGTGGGCGTGAAGGGCACGTTGGCCAGCCCGGCCACCACGGCGCCGCTCTCGTCGGTCACGGTGGCGTAGGCAGAGCCGGTGACAAAGATGGCATTGGTGATCACGTCGGTGATCACCCAGTTGAACTCGGTGGCCTGGGCCGAGGTGTTCTTGACCACCAGTTCCACCTCGCCCTGCTCACAGAGGGGGAGGTTGGCCGTCTGGTCGTTGCTGCTCAACAGGGACGAGATGGGGGGCAAGAGCTCCACCGTGGCCGTGTCGTAGTTGGGGAAGCAGGCCCCATCCACCTGGCCACAGCTGCGGGAAAGGCGGATCTCCACCACGTCGGGCAGGAGACAGGTCTGGATGGCAGCTTCCACATCAAACTGCAGGCGCGTGCCGGCCGGGAGCCCCGGATCGGCCGGGATGGTGAAGGTGATGATGGCCCGGCCGTCGGGCAGGCTCCCCACCTCATACTGGACGGAATCGATCACGGCCTGGGGGGCCGAGGCGCTGGAGACGGTGAAGGTAACAAAGTCGTGGCCCGCGGGCAGGGTGTTGGTGACCACGATCTGGGTGGCAGGGATGTTGCCGCTGTTGTTCACATAGAAGCGCCAGGCCACTTCCCGCTCGTTCACGGTGAAGCGGTTGGGCGTGGCAAAGAGGGTCACGTTGGACTGGTTCAGGAGCGTGCCGCCCACGTCCTGGGAATCCCGCTGGATATCACAGCGGTCCTGATAGCCCAGATCGGCCGTCAGAGGATCGGTGATCCCACAGGAGCGGAAGAGGGGGAAGCTGATGTTCCCCGGCCCATCCAGGTCCAGGGTGGGCGGGAAGGTGAAGGTCACCACGTTGCCAGCCTGGGTTACGGTGGGCGTGTAGCCCACGAAGGCGCCCCCCAGGGTGAAGTTGGTGGGCGTCATTACATCCCCCGCGCTGGCGGTGAAGGTCACCACCACATGATCTGTCAGGGTATCCGGGCTGCCCCCGTCCACCGTCAGGGTGACGGTATTTTCCCGGCAGGCGTTCAGGGCCTCCGGCGACACAGAGACCGTCAGATCGCCCCGCTGCAGGGTGACAAAGGTCCCCACATAGCCGATATAGTCGTCGTTACAGGCGGGAAGGGGGCTGTCCATGCGGAACTGGGAGAAGAGGAAGGCCGTCTGGCTGGGCTCGTCGTTCACGATGGAGCCGGCAGCCGCGGTCACCTGGTAGGTGATGTCGATCTCCGCGCTGGTGCTGAAGGTGCCAATGTTGGAAAAATCGATGACCAGGGGCGGCCCCAGGGTGATGGTCACATCGCCGGTGCGGTCCACCCCATCCACCAGGACACTGGTGGTGCCCGGCACCACATAGAACGGCGCGTTGAAGGTGCCCGCGCCCAGGGTATCGGTGTAGATGGCCCCCGTCCAGGTGATGCCGGTGGTGATGGACATGTTGACCGAGATCAACTGGTTGATGTCCGGGCTACAGAGCTCAATGGGCGCCGCCGATTTGGTAAAGGTGTTGTTGGGGCTGAAGGGATCCTGCACGTAGGTGAGCAGGCTATCGCTGTCGGACAGGTTACACTCGGGGCAGGTAGGCGAACTGGCCGCCACCGTGTTGAGCACGCTGCCCCCGGCGCCACAGCTAAAGACGCCGCTGTCCGGCACGGTGACGTTCAGGAAGAGCTGCTCGCTGTAGGGGCCGGTACCGGCAGGCGTCAGCGTCCAGTAGACGGTGTCGCCACTCTGGGTGACCGAGCCGCTGGTGGTCAAAACCGAGTTGAGGATCAACTCGCCGGGCACCACATCGGTGACAAAAATGGGGCCGCTCAAATTTTCTTGATTGTCGCCGGCTACCGTCACGGTATAGGTGAAAGTATCACCAGAATCAACCACCTGGGGACCCGACTTGGTCACATTCAGGGTCGGTGAATCCTGGGCCAGGGACTGGCTGGTGGAACCCGGCGTGCCGGATTTCTCCAGAAGCTGGCAGGCATCCTGGTAGACCGGCGTGAGATCCAGGCTGACCGTCTCCACCGCACAGAGGTTGGCCGTGGTCAGACGCACGGTGAAGGTGAGTGTCTCGCCGGCCCGAAGGGTCCCGGCGGGAACACCCCCGGTGTAGATGAGCTGGTTGCCGCTCTGCACCCAGGGTCCGCTCTCCACCGCCAGGGTGGCCCCAGCCACGCTGGCCTGGAGGCGCAGGTTGCGGGCTGCCCCGCCTGTGTTGGTGACCGTCACCGGAACCACGGCGTCCAGGCTGCCACAGTAGCTGACAGTGGGCAGCTCGCCGATGGTCACCGAGACGGCCGGATCCTCCAGGGAGAAGAGAACATCCACCTCATCGGTGACCGGGTTGCCAGAGGTCCCGGTGCCGTCGGCGTTGCCGATGGACCAGGTGGCGGCCACGGTGTTGGTCAGGTTGGTGCAGGAGGCCACCGTCGCCGTGACCACATACTGGAAATTCTCCCCCACCGCCAGGTCCACAGGCGTGGCCGGAGGCAGGGTCACATTGGCGTAGCCGCTGCCGATGGTGTCCGTAAGCTGGGCGCCGTACACCACCCCCAGCCCTGTATTTCGCAGGGTGACCGTCCAGGTGATGGTGTCCCCGAAGGAGGCGGACTGGAGTTGGGGGGACTTTTGTACTGTCAGGTTCCCCCGCACGGTGGGGACATTTTCGGTGGCCGATTTACAGCTGATGGGCGACGGGCTCCCGCTCAACAGTTGGACGGTGAGGAACTGGGCCGAGATGGCGTCGGCGTTGGTGGCCAACCGGAAGGTGAAGGTCATCACCTCGCCCGGCTCCAGGGCCTGGGCCTGGGCATCCCCCGTCAGGGTGATGGTGGCCGTGGCGTCCGGTGCGCCCGTGCCCGTATCGATATAAGAGAGGGTGCCGCTGTAGCTGCTGGTGGCGGTGGCCGAACCGCCCAGGTAGTAAAATCCCTGGTTGGGGTTGATGAGCAGACTCACTTCGGTGGTGCTGATGGCGCTCTGGTTGCGCACGGTCACCGTGTAGACATCGCCGGCTGTATTGCCCCGGCTCACCGCATAGGGCGGCAGGGTGAGGGTCATGTCCAGCTGGGAGGCAGGCGCACAGACACCTGCCGCCGGCTGCAGAGTGGGAGCCGGAGCCCCCGTCGCCTGGAGCCCGGCCGAGCGGGTGGCCCGGGGCTCGGCGCTCAGGGCCATGAACCAGGCAGGCGCCAGGGCCACAGCGTCCTCCTCCCCGCCGGACCGGGGCGCAGCCGGGGCAGGCGCAGCCGCCGTGTCAATCCCCTGCCAGGTCTCAGCGACTGGCGATCCTGCCAGGTCGGGCAGGGCGGGTGAGGCGGCCAGGGGTTCGCCCGTCCACAGGCGCCAACCTGGACCGATCTCTTCCACGGCCGCATCTACAGCCGGACTGGCCGCGGAGCCTGCATACCAGGAAGGCAAGAGGCTGCCCAGGTCTCCTGGCTGGGCCAACGGCTGGGCCACAGCCGGCACCGGCAGCTCCCGGGCGGGCAGAACAGGCAGCGCGTCCGGCAGGGCCAGGGGGGCAGCACCCAGGTCGCCGGACGCGGGAGCAACGGGACGGGCAAAGGGGACCGGTGGGTTGACCCCTTCGTCTGCCAGCGGGGCGACAGGCAGGGGCGCGACCGGCTGGCTCCTCCGGCTGCTGGGGAAGCTCAGCGGCGCGGTCAGATCCGGGAGGAGCAACGGGGTCAGATTCGTCAACACCATGGACAGGATCACCAACAGGTGCAACCAGCGACGAAGCTGATCGCGATCCAGGCCGGTCAGGACGCGGGCGTCGGCGTAGTACATGTTATCACCCCTGATAAGTCCAAACTGCTATCTTGGCGGTCACTCGGTCGGCAAGAGGGGCTGCAGGTAACGCTCCAGCAGCTCTGGGCTCAAGACGCCGATGTGGCGGGCCACGATGCGGCCCTGGGTATCCAAAAAGTAGGTGGTGGGAAAGCCACGCACGCCATAGGCGTGCGCTACCTGCTGCTGACGGTCCAGGAGGACCGGGTAGGGCATGTTCGCTTCTTCCACATAACGGGCAACCAGGGCCGGGTCCTCGCCCACATTGATGCCCACGAACTGAATGCCCGCGGCCGCGTAGCGCCCATAAGCCTCCACCAGGACAGGCGTCTGCCGGCGGCAGTAAGGGCACCAGGTGGTCCAAAAGCTGAGCAGGAGCGGTTGGCCGCTGAAATTGTCGTCCAGGGAGAGAAGCGTGTCCGCCTCGGCTCCCAGGAGGGGCAGGCTGAAGGAAGGCGCGTACTGGCCCACAGCCGTGCCCCGGGGCTCCTTGACCAGCGCTTCCCCGGCGGATTCGGCCGGCGCATCCGAAGAAGGTGAAGGCGCATCGGCCAGCGTGTTCACGTCTGTCGCCGCTTCGGGTGTGGCAGGTGTAGCCGCCGTGGCTTGATCCACGGGCACGTCGTCGGCAGTGGCCTCCGCCGGGTCCATTTCGTCGCCGGGGGCGGAGGTCGGCGCCAGGTCCATCTGCCCATTCAGCAGGGCCGTGGCAATGGGTCCATAACTCACCCGGGCCTGCTGGCGGAGGTTGGCCAGGTAGTCGCCCACAGGAATGCCCAGAGCCGCGGCCTGTTCCCGAGCAAAGGCATCGGTCAAGAGCAGCCGCTGGAAGTAGGCCAGGAAGGCATCCCACGTCACCCCGACATCCGCCAGGGCGTCGGACAGGGCTTGATGCTCCAGGCCCCGCTGGGCCAGCAGGGACGTCAGTCGGGCTTCCGCATCGTCCGCAGGCAGTCGAAAACCAACCGCGGCAGCCGCCTGGGCCACCAGTTCCCCGTGGATGAGGCGGTCAAGCCAGCGGCTCTGCACCGTCTCCGCCGGCGTGCCCAACAGGGCCGCCATCACCCCATCCACCTGCACCATGACCTGGAGCTGATCCCGGCGCAACACTTGACCGTTGACCACAGCCACCACGTCTTCGCCCAGGGCATCATCGACAACCGGGGCATCGGGCGAAGGGGCTGCCGACGCCTCCACGGGTCGCGCCCCATCGGAGGGAGCGGCCGGGATGCCCGCGGGCGCAGCCGACGTCGACGGGGCCGCTGGAAGCGGGGTGGACGGCAGTGCGGCCACACCCTCTACCCCAGCGGAAGGGGACAAATTAGACGTGGGCGCAGATACCGGCTGATTTTGGGGCAAGAACAGGAGGAAAAACACCAAAAGAAGAAGCAGGGCAACAGCAACACCCAGGAGCAAGAGCACCTGGGTCCACCTGCTGGCGAGGGATGAGGCAAGCGATGATTTCATTGAGAGAGCAGTGTCAGGACTGTAAGATTTGTTGGAGACGATCCCGGCTTACCGGCCTTCTAGCGCACTTTTGACAGCAAGAGACCTATCTCCCAGACAATTTTAGACAGGAAATCCGACAAATTCCTCATATTTCTTTCATTTTACGGGTTAAGGGCTTTCCCTGCATGCGACAAATGTAGGATTTTACGTTATTCATACGACTTCATATTTACGGCAAGGGTCCTGGATGTGCCCAGCAAAAACCCGGCAAACAGGAACCCAAAATCGCGAAAAGTTGTCACTTTGACCGCCCTGTGCTACCATGAAAGCTACGTTACAGCAGGTTGCCTCGCGGGGCAACCCCTGGGGAGAGGTCGCATAGCCTGGCCGAGTGCGCGCGTCTCGAAAACGCGTAGGGTTCACGCCCTCGAGGGTTCAAATCCCTCCCTCTCCGCCACGAAAAAACAGCCGGGACTGACGTCCCGGCTGTTGCTATTGGTGCCCAATGGGGAAGACGGTCGCAGATGGCCCTATATCAGCGGCGGACCAGGGGCAGGAAGACCCGCTCCAGAGGATCCACGACCGCGGCCACCTGGACGGTAACCGACTGGTCCGGCAGGGCCGGGCTGGTGAAGAAGAGGCTCCCCGTATGGATCCCCGGCGTCAACCGACTCGAGTCCAGGGTGACCGCCACCTGGCCGGGCGCGGTGCCTTCCGCGGGATCCAGGTGAAGCCAGGGTACGTTGGCCTGGACCTGCCAGGTCAGGGAACCGGTACCGTTCTGGTTGTCCACCGTCACCCACGCCTGGCTGCGGAAGGGATCCAGGAAAAGTGTGCCAGGGCCCACCAGGAGGCCGTCCGGCGGGGGGGCCGCCGCTTCCGGCACCAGCACCGCGATGCCCACGGTGGCAGAGAGGATTTCCCCGGCGTCGGTCTCGCCCTGGAGGGTGAGGGTGTGCTGGCCCGGACTCAAGGTAGCCCGGGAGAGCTCGGGACCACTTCCCAGAAAGCCGTCCAGGCTGGAGCGCCACACCAGGCTGTCCCCCGGCACTCCGCCCAGCCCTTCCCCCACCAGATGCACCGTCTGGCCGGCCAGGTAGACAGTACCATCCCCAGGCCGACGAATGGCCACGCCAGGCGAGCCCGGCAGGAGCTGGAAGGGTGCGTCCGACTGGTCGTAGGCGGGGTGGAGGCCATCGGAAGCCCACACCCGCACCAGGACTTCACGACCGGTCGGCCACTGTCGGACCGGCAGGACCAGGTGGGTTGCGGTGATGTTCTGGCCGACGATCCGCCAGCTCTGCCCCTGATCCGGGCTGAGCTGCACCTGGTAGCTCAGGGGATCGCCGTCGGGATCGGCGGCCGCCCAGGTGATGGTGAAGGCCTGCCCGGCCAGCACTTCGCCGCCGTTGGGCGACAGCACGGTGACCGTGGGCGGGGCAGCGCCGGCCCGCACAACCGCCAGCGCCCTCTCCCCCTGCACCAGGGCCAGCTCCGTGGCCCCTGCCACCGGCGGCAGTGGCGCAGTGAAAGTGGCCAGCTCCGGCATGGCAGCTTCCTCCCCGGCATCGGGGGGAACGTCAAACGCCAGGGGCTGGACGGCGATGGGCTGGCGTCCCAGCTCGCTGCCATCCGCCCCCCGCAGGATCAGGACGTACTCGCCGTTGGCCGCTGAGGCCGCCGGGGTCGAGGCCGGCCCCGGCGCCTCGAACAAGGGCGCGATCTGGGCCTGGCCGTCCGGGGAGACATGGCCCACGGCCAGCCAGTGCATGGACTGGGATGTTGCAGCCGCTGGGAGCTCGGTGGTCTCGGTCCGCAGCTGCTCCAGGATCCCCTCGTAGGTGAAGTCGCTGATCCACTGGTAGGCACAGTAGCTCATCATGTCCGTCCACCAGGGCGAGAAAATGGTCTGCGATTCGGGCTCGAAGCCGTAGATGGCCTCGGCCCCCGCCAGGGTCGGGCTGATTCGCCCCTGGGCATAGGGGTAGGAGGTATCGCCCACCGCGCCGCAGAAGGGCGCATGCTCGCGGCCATAGAGGTGCCCCAGCAGGTGACCCGCATACCAGTCCCCATAGCTCCCGTCCCGGTCCCACCAGGACCAGCGGCTCGACCCGGTGGGCCCCGCGGCCACCACGGGGGGATCGCCGCCCACACAGCCCCGCATGAAGCCACCCCGGTCGTCCACCAGGCCATAGTAGCGGGCCGCGGGGGAGACCGCCCCGGCGGCCAGGTCCCAGCGACGTTGGGCCAGCAGGAAGGCATTCACCTGCCAGCAGGCCGGCAACGAAGCCCCCATGTAGTGCTCCCGCCAGGTGACCCGCAGTTCGCCCGTGGGCATGGCGGCCCGCAGCCAGGCCACCAGCCGCTCCCGATGGAGCTGGGAGGGATAGATCTGGTCGCCGTACCCGATGGCGTAGAGCACCAGCTCCATGGACGGCGCGGCCTGGAAGGTCACCGTGGTGGTGACCGTGTTGTTGGTGCGATCTACCTCCGCCGGAACGTTGGCCGGGTTGAGTTCCCCCCGCAGGGTAAGCTGACCCTGGCGGAAGGCGTCGGGCAACTCGAAGAGGAAGACGTGGTGCAGGGCCGCCCGATCCGGCGTGGACCGCACGGTGATGGCCCCTCCGGGGTTCAGGGGCGTGAGCACCGCCTCGCCGGCCTCGCCCTGGACGTAGAGCCGGGCGGTGGTCCACGCCTGGGCCCCGTTCGCGGCCACGTGAAACCGGACGAAGGTGCGTTTGTCGGCCACCAGCGGCACGCCCTGGGTCAGATCCTGGAGCCCCTGGGTCACCTCCAGGCCCTGGGCCACCAGGTCCACACCAGGGCCTGGTGTGGGCGTGGAGGTCGGTGTGACCGGCGGCAGGGGTGTGGGTGTAGGGGTGGGGGTGGGCGTGGCCGTCGGGCTGGGCGTGGGGGTCGCGGTGGGGGTAGCGGCGGGCGTCTCGGTCGCAGTGGGTGTGGGCGTCGGGGTGGACGTGGGCACCTCCTCCTGGCAGACCAGGAGGGCCACCGCGTCCAGGTAGTTCCAGAGGTGGCTGCCGCTGCCGTTGTTGTAGACGTTGAAGTAGAGCACCACGCTCTGGCCGCGGAAGTCGGTCAGGTCGAAGGTGCGCTCTACCCACTGCCCCGGTCCGTCCCCGTAGTCTCGCTCCACCCGGAAGAGGTAGCTGTAGTCCGGCCGCAGGAGCAAGGTTTCCCGGTAGTCGGTGCCGTCGCCAGTGCCACCGGGCTGTTGCCAGTAGCGCAGGATCAGGCGAGGGGCGTCGGCCGGCAGGGTGACCGACTGGAAGGCTGAGGAGTGGGCGGGGACGTTCAGAGAGGCACCGGCGGGAACCCCCAGTCGCAGGGCGCGGGCACCGCTGGCCACCGGCGTCGGCACCACGCCGGCCGGGAAGGGCGTGCTGCCATAGCGCCAGCCGCCGGCATCCTCGAAGTCGCCGTTGACCAGCAGGTTCTGACAGCCGGGCGGCACGGGGATGACGTCCGGGGGCGGGGTGGGAGTAGGCGTCACCGTCGGTTGGGTGCCGTCGTCCGGGGTGGCGCCGGCCAGCTCGGCCAGGGTGGCCAGGGCCGTGCGCGCGATGCGCAACACATAGTCGTAGTCCACCTGATCTGCCGTGTCGCCGGTGGTGTGGTAGCCGGGGTTGCGGTCATTGGGCCGCTCGTCCACAAAGAAATTCTCGATGGCCAGGAAGGCCGGGAAGCCGTAATCCCAGAAGGGGGAGTGGTCGGAAAAGCGGCTGGCGCTGGCGCTCTTGCGCTCCACGGTCAGGCCCTGGCCATAGCGGTCGTTGGCAGCGATAAAGGCCGTGCCCAGGGAATTAGAGCTGGTCCCCACGCCCGTGTGGATCTCCATCACCCGGTCGCCGTCCCCGTCCCAGCCGATCATGTCCAGATCCAGGTAGCCCATCACCTGTTCGCCAGCCAGGGCCAGCTCCCGGGCGTAGGCCCGGCTGCCCCACTGGCCCTGCTCCTCGCCGGAGAAGTGGACAAAGCGCACCGTGTCGGCCAGGTAGACGTGTTGGAGCAGCCGGGCGATGGCCAGGGTCGCCGCGGTGCCGGAAGCGTTGTCATCCGCGCCGGGTGCGCGGCTGCCGGGCGTCTGCGAGATGTTGTCGAAGTGGCCGCCGATGAGCCAGACCCGCTCCGGGTGCAGGCGGCCGGGCAATTCTGCGATCACGTTGCGGCCGCTGTAGCTGCCATAGGTCCACGGGAAGGTCTCGACGTCCATTCCCAGCTCCCGGTAGAACTGAACCAGGAAGGCCTCGGCCTGTTGGATCTGGCCCGAGAGGGTATAGCGGGTGGCCAGGGTGACCGACTCGCCCTCCAGGGTAATCGGAGTCTCGCCGCTCAACTGCTCCACCAGGGCAGACAGCTCCTGGGTGGTGAGCCCCTCCAGCAGCTCCTGGATCCAGGGATCTGCGGTGGTGGCCCTGGCAGCGTAGGCGGCCAGGGGCAGGCTGCGCTCCCACGGGGCCAGGGTGTCCGCGGTGAGGAGGGAGAGGGGGACGCCCTGGCGGGGCAGCGTGGCCAGCAGGGTCGGCTCCTGCTCCGGGGTCACGGCCAGCAGGAGCCAGCCGGGCCCGGAGTGGAGCACCCGGCCATGGTCCGCGGCCAGCGCCGGGGCCTGGGGTGCGTGGCCGTCCACCAGGTAGTAGGCGGTATCGGCGGTGTCCGCGTCCAGGAGGTGGGCCTGGATGCCCGCCGCTTCCATGGCCGTGCCGTCCTCCGGGCCGCCGCTGGCCACGTACACGAAGCGCTCCCCGGTCCACAGGCGGGCGTGGACAGAGACCGTGGGCGGCAGGTGGTCGGGGATCTGGCCGTCCGGTGGGGTGAGCAGATAGAGCTGGGGGCCGAACTGGGGTGCGTCCACCGGGCGCCCCGGGGGCGCGGTCTGGGCATACAGCCCGCGCGTCCATCCTCCCCAGGCCAGGGAGACCAGGACGAGGAGAACGGGCACGAGGTGCCGGCGCCACTGGCGATGCTTCTTCATCATCATCGTCCTCTGTATCTCGGTGATGATACCCCCCTTGCGCAGGTGAATCATCTATGGATGAAAACAAGCGTGGAGGCTTCCGGGGCCGTCCAGACCAATTGGGACGCGACTCACGTCCGGGAAGCGGATCCGTGATTATAATAGCACCGCGTCGACGCCAGATCCACCCATATTTCGGCGCCGACCGGGCGGTCTTCCTACTTTCAAGCAACCCGTGCACGATGATCCAGCCCGGCATCCTGCGTCTCCACCGCTAGTAAATCCCGGCGGAAATTCGCCGATAGTCTCCACCAGAGGTAGCGCGCCCAGAGGGCCCCCGGGATTTCTGCCATGGTATTTACGCCAGACTGTACCAGGCCTCTGCAAGCCGCCAATCCAGGCGGATGACCGGATACGTTTCAGCCAGTAGGCCCTTTCATTTCATCAGGAGGAGTAACCCATGGACCGAGTTTACGTGATGCAGCTGGTTCGTTCCTTCCAGGTAGGCGAAATCAGCCGACGCACCTTTCTGGCCCGGGCCAGCGCGGCCCTGGGCAGCGTGGCGGCGGCCAACCTGCTCCTGGCCGCGTGTCAGCCCATCCAGCCAGAGAGCGCGCCGCCCCCAGTAGTGGACGAGGCGGCCACGGCCGAGCCCGCCCAGGCCGCACCGCCCCCCGAAGGCCTGATCACCGGCACGGTGGAATATCCCGACCCGGACGGGGAGACCCTCATGGGCTACCTGGCCCGGCCGGAAGGGGATGAGCCCCGGCCCGCGGTGGTGGTAATCCAGGAATGGTGGGGGCTTAACGACCACATCAAGGACGTGGCCAACCGCTTCGCCCAGGAAGGCTTCGTGGCCCTGGCGCCGGACCTCTACCACGGGGTGGTGACCACCGAGCCCGACGAGGCCCGCAAGCTGGTGATGGAACTGGACATGGAAGAGGCGGTGCGGGAGATCCAGCACGCCATCGACTACCTGTTGAGCCAGGAGTTCGTGGCGGGGGACAAGGTGGGCATCGTGGGCTTCTGCATGGGCGGTGGCCTGGCCCTGAGCACCGCACTGGTATCGGATGACCTGGCCGCCACGGTAGCCTTCTACGGCCGGCCCCTCACGCCCGAGCAGGCCCCCAACGTCCGCTCGCCCATCCTGGGCCTCTACGGCAGCGAGGACGGCGGCATCCCGGTGGATGCGGTCAACGCCATGGGCGAGGCCCTCACCGCGGCAGGCATCGAGAACGAGATTCACATCTACGAGGGCGCGCAACACGCCTTCTTCAACGACACCCGGGCCAGCAGCTACCATCCGGAAGCCGCAGCCGACGCCTGGGAGAAGACCCTGGCCTGGTTCCGGTCACACCTGCCCACCAGCTGAGCCAGACGCTCGAAAAAGGGAGAAAGGGTGGCGTGCCCTGGCAGGCGCGCCACCCTTTTTTTGTGCCCCAGATGAAGCGCCGCGACGAGCGCGCCTACGACAAAGGGCGCCAATTCCCGTAGGGGCGGGCCGAGGGCCCGTCCAATTTCGTCAGCCGCGAAAGGGCGATGATTCCTGCAGGTCCGGTCTCCCGGCCGGACATCTTCGCCAGCCCCATGTGGGCAAAGGGACACCACCGTTGCGCAGCCGCGAGCTGCGCCTACCACAGCCCCTCCCCGTCGGACCTATTTCGACGCAGACAAAACATTGACAAAAACCGTTCATAGTGTACAATAGGCTTTACAACGCCATGCAGCTACAGGCCGCGGCCGCCCAATGGACCGCGAAGAAAGGGAACGGGAAAGGACCACCCTCATGACAGGATCACGAACCATCATCATCGGCAGCGGCTTTGGCGGACTGGCTGCCGCGGCCCGGTTGGCCGCCCGAGGCCATCAGGTGGATATTTTCGAAAAGCTGGACAAATCCGGCGGCCGGGCCTACACCTTCGAGGTGGGCGACTTCCGCTTCGACGGCGGCCCCACGGTGATCACCGCGCCCTTCCTCTTCGACGAGATCTTCGCCTTGGCCGGCAGGCGCCGGGAAGACTACGTGGAATTTCTGCCCGTCAACCCCTTCTATCGCATCTTCGACCACGAAGGGCGCTATTTCGAGTACAACGACGACCTGGATTTCGTCCTGGGCCAGATCGAGCGCTGGAACCCGGCCGACAAGGAAGGCTACGTGCGCTTCCTGGAGACCACCCGGGCCATCTTCCAGAAGGGCTTCGTGGAGCTGGCCGACAAGCCCTTCCTGACCATCGGCGACATGCTGAAGGTCGCGCCCGACCTGATCAAGCTACAGTCCTACCGCTCGGTCTACGGCTACGTCTCCCAGTTCATCCAGGATGACTTTCTGCGCCGCTGCTTCACCTTCCACCCCCTGCTCATCGGCGGCAACCCGTTCAACGCCTCGTCCATCTACGCCATGATCCACTACCTGGAGCGACAATGGGGCGTCTGGTACGCGCGGGGCGGCACCGGTGCGCTGGTCCAGGCCCTGGTGCAGCTCATCGAGGAGCTGGGCGGCCGTTTCCACTTCAACGCCGAGGTGGACGAGATCCTGGTGGAGAACCGCCGGGCCACGGGCGTGCGCCTGAAGGACGGCCGCGTCTTTCCGGCCGACCATGTGGTCTCCAACGCGGATGTGCCCTTCACCTACATGAACCTGATCCATCCCCGCCATCGGGGTCTGCGCAACTCCAACTTTCGCTACACGAAACTGACCAGGTACAGCATGTCCCTGGTGGTGATCTACTTCGGCACGGACCGCCTCTACCGGGATACGCCCCTGCACCATCACAACATCATCCTCAGCCAGCGCTACAAGGGGCTGCTGCAGGACATCTTCAACGGCAAACGCCTGCCCGAGGACTTCTCCCTCTACCTGCACATGCCCACCCTCACCGACCCGTCCATGGCGCCGCCGGGACACGAGGCCTTCTACGTCCTCGCGCCGGTGCCCCACCTGGGCGCGGACATCGACTGGGAGCAGGTCGGGCCTGCCTACAAAGATGCCATTCTCGACTTCCTGGAGGCACACTACCTGCCCGGCCTGCGCGCCCACCTGGTGGCCGAGCACATGATCGACCCGCGCCACTTCCGGGACAACCTGAACACCTACCTGGGCACCGGCTTCTCCATCCAGCCCATCCTGACCCAGTCGGCCTGGTTCCGCCCCCACAACCGTTCCGAGGACATCGGCAACCTCTACTTCGTGGGCGCGGGGACCCATCCCGGCGCCGGCCTGCCCGGCGTGGTCTCGTCCGCCACCATCGTGGACCATCTCATCACCGGGAACGTTGAGATAGGCCAGCCCAACCTGACCCATCCACCGGCGCCCGTGCCCGTGGAAGCCCACAGCGGAAGGAGCGCGTAACATGGTCCACACCCTGCAACAGGAACAGTTCATCCCCGCCTCCATGGACCAGATCTGGGCCTACTTCTCCACGCCGGCCAACCTGAACGAGATGACCCCGCCGGACATGGATTTCCAGATCCTCTCCGGCGCGGACGAGCCCATGTACGCGGGTCAGGTCATCCGCTACAAGGTGGCCATCTTGCCCGGCCTGCGGGTCACCTGGGTCACCCAGATCACCCACGTGGAGGAGCGGGTCCGCTTCATCGACGAACAGCGCATCGGCCCCTACCGGCTGTGGATCCACGAACACCGCTTCCGCGCTGGCGACGGCGGCGTCTGGATGACCGACCGGGTGACCTACGCGCTGCCCTTTGGCCCCCTGGGGGAGCTGGCCCATGTCTTGTTCGTTCGGCCCCGGTTGCGGTATATTTTCGACTACCGGCGGAGCCGGGTCGCCGGGCTGTTCGGCGACGGGGACGTGAACTCCCCACCGGCAGACGCAGCCCCTATGTCGGCGACACCCACCGATAGGCACCCATCCCTCTCCTGGCTCGCGTTGGGCCTGGCCGCCTTGACCCTGGGATGGGTGTGGTTCAATCAGCCGCAACAGGAGTCCGGCCATTAAGACTGATACACATCCCGCCTCCGTTGACCTGCCCGCGCCGCCCACGGTCACCGAGATGGCGCCCGCCGCAGCCTGGCGCGCGCTGCTCGCCTTGCGCCACGGCCTGGGCGGCATGTTGCCCGTGCTGGAGCAGGTGCGTCAGGCGGTGGGCGACATCTTCCAGATCACCCTGCCCGGCTTCAGCCCGGTCTTCGTGGCCCACCCCGATGCCATGCGCCAGGTCCTGGTGGATGAGCGGGACGACTACCGCTGGCGTCCCGAGGGCGATCCGGTGGCCCGCCTGCTGCGCCGGGGCCTGCTGGTGACGGATGGGGAGGAGCACGCCTGCCTGCGCGCGGTCATGGAGCCCAGCAGTCGGCGCAGCCACTTCGCGCCCCGCTGCGCCTCCCTCTGGCGAACGTGCGACCGCATCCTGGACATGTGGCAGCCCGGGCGCACCTACGACATGCTGGTGGAGATGCGCAAGCTGGCCCTGCTCCTCTTCGAGGAGGTCTACTTCAGCCACGACCTGCTGCCGGAACTGGACGCCCTCTGGAAGCCCATGCTCAAGGCGCTGGACTACATCGGACCAGGGCTGTGGGTCCTGTGGGGTGGCCGTCGCAATCCGCCGAAGGCCGTCCGCGTCCTGGACGCCCACCTGCACGGGCTCATCCGGCAGCGCCGGGCCGATCCCAACCCGCCGGACGACCTCCTCACCCACCTGGTACAAGGCCTGGCGGACGATGGGTTGGTGCGGGATCAGATGCTCACCATGCTCATCGCCGGCCACGACACCAGCACGGCCTTGCTGGCCTGGACCCTCTACCTGCTGGGCAAGGATCCTGTCTGGATGGAACGGGCCCAGGCCGAGGTGCGGGACGTGCTAGGAAGCGAGCTGCCCACCCCGGAAAATGTGGGACGCCTCGCCGTGCTGGACCAGGTGGTCAAAGAGACCCTGCGCCTCTACCCACCTATCCACGTGGGCAACCGCTTCACCGCCCGGGACGTGACCCTGGCCGGCTATCGTATCCCCGCGGGGAGCCGGGTGATGGTGAGCTACTACCTGGTGCAGCGCCATCCCGTCTACTGGGATGCGCCCACCGGGTTCCGCCCGGAGCGCTGGCGCTCGGACTTTCGGCCCGCGCCCTTCACCTACCTGCCCTTCGGCGGCGGCCCCCGCAACTGCATCGGCGGCCCCTTCGCGCAACTGGAAGCCCGGCTCGCGCTGGCCCGTATCCTGCAACGGGTGGACCTCTCCCTGGAGCGGGCACAGGTCCAGCCCCATATGGGCGCCACCCTGGAGCCCCGGCCGGGCGTCTTCCTGCGGGTGGAGAAAATAAGTGTGGAGAAAATGGGTGTGGAGAAAAGAGCATGACCTACTGGGGGTTTCACCTGCGGTTTCTGCTGCCGCCCTTGATATTGCTTGCCCTGCTGCACTGGCGAGACGTCCGCCGGGGACGGGGGGAGCCTGCCAACCTGCGCAACTTCCCCGGCTGGGCAGTGGTGCTGCTCCACGTGGCCATCGCCGTCCTCTACACCACCCCCTGGGACAACTACCTGGTGGCCACCCAGGTTTGGTGGTACGATCCAAACCTGGTGAGCGGGGTCGCCCTGGGCTGGGTGCCCATCGAGGAATATGCCTTCTTCGTGCTGCAGACCCTGCTCACGGGCGCGTGGCTGTTGTGGCTGGCCCGCCGCCTGCCCCGGGTTACCCGGTGGCGGCCTTCATCGCGCGTGCGGTGGGGTGCAACCCTGCTGGTGGGCCTGCTCTGGCTGCCCACGCCCTTTCTGCTGTTCGGTCGCGTCCAGGCGGCCACCTACCTGGCCCTGATCCTGGTCTGGGCCCTGCCGCCCATCGGCCTGCAACTGGCCTTCGGCGCGGACATCCTCTGGCGCTACCGGCGACTGGTGGCGACGGCCATCCTGGCGCCTACCCTCTACCTGGTGGCCGCCGACGTGATAGCCGTCAACGCAGGCACGTGGACCATCAGTCCGGCCCAGACACTGGGGCTGCATCTGCCGGGCGGCCTGCCCGTGGAAGAGGCCCTTTTCTTCCTGGTCACCAACCTGCTCATCGGCTTTGGCGTCACCCTGGCCCTGGCCGAGGAAAGCCGGGAGCGCCTGCGCCGCTGGCGTTGGATCGTTCCAGCGCCATCTCGGAAAGCCGTTGGCCGGTAAACTATCGATGCCGCAGTTTCTGCTCCGTGGAAATCCACGTCATCCGTCTTCCATTGCTTCAGGGCACTTCGCTGCGTCTTTCGTGCTCCTTGTGGTTTGAGCACCTTCTTACAACGGATTCAAAGGAGAACCATCCATGAAATCCAAACTCATGCCCTGGCTGGTCATCCTGACCACTCTGCTCACCCTGGCCGTCAACGTGCTGGCCACCACCCTGCCCCTCAACGGCCTGGACACGGGCCAGATCTCCGACCAGTTCGACGTCTACTTCGTGCCTGCCGGCTATGTCTTCTCCATCTGGGGTCTCATCTATCTGGGGATGATCGCCTTTACCGTCTACCAGGCTTTGCCGGCCCAACGGGAAAACCCCCGCCTCCAGGGCATACGGGGCTGGTTCATCCTGTCCAACCTGGCCAACGCAACCTGGCTCTTCCTCTGGCACTACCAGCAGTTTCCCCTCACCCTCCTGGCCATGGGCACGCTGCTGGCCTCCCTGCTGGCCATCTACCTGCACCTGCGCCCCAACCGATACCAGGCCACCCGCCTGGAACGGTGGGCCGTGGACATCCCCTTCAGCATCTACCTGGGCTGGATCACCGTGGCCACCATCGCCAACGTCACCTCCGTGCTGGACTACGTGGGCTGGTCGGGCTGGGGGCTTTCCGAGGAAGGGTGGATGGTGGTCATGCTGGCTGTGGTGGTTGTGTTGGCCTGGGCCATGGGCCTGCGGGAGCGGGATGCCGCCTACCTGGCGGTCCTGGTCTGGGCCCTGGCCGGCATCGGCGTGAAGTTCCCCGACGCCGGCGTGGTGACCCTGGCCACGTGGACGGCCGTGGGGCTGGTGGCGCTGGCCTTCATCTGGGCCCTGTGGACGGGCGCCCGCTACCGCCCTCGGGAGGTGTGAGATGCGCCTGGAGATCTTCGACGGTCACCAATACCTCAACCTGGAAACCTTCCGCAAAGACGGCCGGGGCGTGAAGACGCCGGTCTGGTTCGTGCGAGAAGGGGACGCCCTCTACGTCTGGACCCAGGCGGACTCGGGCAAGGTGAAGCGCATCCGTCGCAGCGGCCGAGTGCGCATCGCGCCCAGCGACGCCCGGGGCAATCCCCTGGGCGAGTGGCTGGAGGCCCGGGCCCAGATCCAGGCCACGCCGGAGGCCATCCGCCATGTGCAGGGGCTGATGGCGGCCAAATACGGCCTGCTCTTCCACGGCTTTCGCCTGCTGGGCAAACTCCGCCGGGTACGGTACGTCACGTTGCGGCTCACCCTGCCAGGCGAGGACGCGCAGCCCAGCCCATGATGCCCGGACTCTGGGTACTCGTTGCCTTTCTGCTGGGCAGTCTGCCCTTCGCCGTCTGGCTGGGAAGGCTGGCCGGCGTAGATCCCCGCACGGTGGGCGACGGCAACCCCGGCGCGACCAACGCCTGGATGGCCGGCGGCTGGCGGCTGGGCGTGCCCGTGCTCGTGCTGGATTTCAGCAAGGCCGCCCTGCCCGTGGCCGTGGCCCGGCAGCTCTGGCGGTGGGATGGGGGTTGGCTGGTGGCGATGGCCCTGGCCCCGGTCCTGGGCCATCGCTTCTCGCCCTTCCTGCGCGGACGGGGTGGCAAAGGGCTGGCGGCACTCTTTGGCGTGTGGACCGGTCTCACCCTGGCCGAGGGGCCGCTAGCCATGGGGCTGGCCATGGCCGTAGCCCTGCTCGGCCTGCGCTGGCGGGACGGCTGGGCCGTGCTGACGGGCATGGGGGCCGTGGCGGCAGATGGCGTGCTGCGGGCCTGGCCGGCCGAATACTGGGCCATCTGGCTGGCGTTGACCCTCTGGCTGGCCTGGGCATATCGACGGGATCTGCAGGGGCCGCTGCGGCGCCCCACCCTGGGAGGCGGCCATGGCTGAGTTCTGGGCGTTCCTCTGGTCCTGGCAGGGGCAACAGTGGGGCATCCTGGCCTATCTGGCCGTCCTCCTGGCCAACGCCCTCCTCAACGTCCTTACCCTGCCCCGGCTGGGTCGGTCTCCCCAGGCAGGAAACGAGCCTGGGGCCTGGCCCACCGTCTCCCTGCTGGTGCCGGCCCGCAACGAAGAGGCGACCATCGAGCGCTGTGTGCGCTCCCTCCTGGCCCAGGACTACCCGGCCTTCGACCTGTGGGTGCTGGACGACAACTCCACCGACCGGACCCCGGCAATCCTGGCCAGGCTGGCCGGGCAGGATGCCCGCTTTCAGGTGCGCCGGGGCACACCGCCGCCTGCGGGGTGGCTGGGCAAGCCATGGGCCTGCCACCAACTGGCCCAGCACGCCACCGGCCAGGTGCTGCTCTTCGTGGACGCGGACACCTGGCACGAGCCGGCAATGGTGCGCGCCGTGGTGGGCACCCTGCTCCACCACCAGGCGGACCTGCTCTCCGCCCTGCCCCGCCAACACGTGGAGAGCTGGGCGGAACGGTTGACCGTGCCCCTGATTCCCTGGTGTCTCCTGACCCACTTTCCCCTCTGGGCGGCCCGGTGGACGGGTGGACGGCGGTTCGCCGTCGGGGTAGGACAGGTGCTGGCCATGCCCCGGGCGTCCTACCGCCGACTGGGGGGCCACGCCGGGGTGCGCCAACAGGTGACCGAGGACATGGCCCTGGCCCAGCGGGTGGCCCGCGGGGGTGGACGCTGGCTGCTCTGCGATGGCACCGGGGTTGCCCATTGCCGCATGTACCGGACGCCCGCCCAGGTATGGGAGGGCTTCGGCAGAAACCTCTACGCCGTCTTCGGCGGCCATCTGCCCCTGTACCTGTTTGTCTGGCTCTGGCTGACGTTGGTGCTGATGGGGCCGTGGGTGGCCCTGGCCCTGGGGGAGGCGAGGGGATTTTCGCCGCCCCTGGCCTTGCTGGCCCTGGCCATCCAGGCCGGGACCTGGGCGCTCACCCTCTGGCGGCTGAACCTGCCCCCCAGGCTCCTGGGGCTCTTCCCCCTGGTCCACGGGGCCATGGTGCTGGTGGCCTTTCACTCCCTGGGTCAGGGCCTGACCCGCCGAACCCGCTGGAAGGGCCGTGCCGTTCATGTGCCGCCGTAGAGACGTTGCAATGCAACGTCTCATAAGGGAAACCTGTCATGCGCATTTGGGATCTTCACCCCGGCTATCTTGACCGGCAGCGCCTGTTGGGCGAACACCGGGAGCTCCATGGCCTGGCCTCGGTGCATCTGCATGGCAAGAAGGGCTATGCCGCCCACCCCGAGACGCGGCGCTGGGCCGGCTGCCTGGGCGCGCTGGCCGTACGCCACGAGCTGCTGGTGGCGGAGATGGCGCTGCGGGGCTATCGCCACCACTCGCCCCTGCTCATCCAGCCGGATCCCACCTGCTGGCCGGGTTATCTGGACACGCCGGCCCGTCAGTTGGCCCTGCTGGCAGGTAAGTACACCGCCGGGGAACAGGGGCGCATCCCCCTGCCCCGCCATCTCCAACAGGCGTGGGCACAGCACAAGTATTCCGTGCTGGCCCGGGATCCCAACGCCTACCGCTCCTTCGGGCGCCGGGCGGCAGAGCCCCGCAACGCCCTGGACGAGGAGTTCCTCCACGAATTGATCCAACTTTTGCGCCAGCCGCCCACCCGGGGCGGGGTGCAAAACGCCATCGACCACATGTGGGGGCACGTTGCCCAATACGCCACCCCCACAGAACGGCATGCCGCCGGACAGGACCTGGCCACCCGATGGCACCTGACCCAGCGGCTGGCCCGTGACCATGCCGAGGACTACCTCTGGCACTCCACCGCACTGAGCGAGATGACCTTCTGGCTGACGTGGCTGTGACCATCCCGCCTCCATCGTCCCCCCATAGGCGCTCCCCCTGGCGACATTTTCCCCAAAGGGGATAGTTCACAATCGCCGGAGTCGACCCATTAGACGCCGCTGTAAGGGCGCTTGAACGATGCCCCTCAGGCCGGGAAACTACCAGTTGAGAAGAATTTCAGGTATACTCGTGGACATCTATTCACCATCCACGAGCGTGAACCATGCCGCTGTACCGCATCCAACCCAACGAGAGCGTATATCCAATCCCGATGGGAACTTTCGTTCCATACGGGGAAATGCCTCCGGCTTTCGCCCAGAGAAAAGGAATTTCTGTGGGGGGAACAGACTCGCCGCTGCACAGGAGAACACACAATGAACCCCGGCTCCATCGCCAAAGTTCGAGACCGGTTTTGGGTGCTCTTACCCTCCGATGATCCCGAAGTCATTTTGCTGCGCCCGCTGACCGGCGCCACCGACGAGACCGTAGCCCTGCACCGCCGCCTGAGCGAGCTGCTGGGTTACAGCCTACCGACCGAACGCCTGCAGCCGGCCACTTTTCCACCGCCAGAACCAGAACCTCTCGGCGATGCCGGCGGTGCGCGGCTGCTCTGGCAAGCGGCCCGCCTGACCCTGCGTGAGGGTGCCTCCCCGCTGCGGGCGCTGGGGCGCATCTCCATCCGGCCCCGCACCTACCAGTTCGTCCCCTTGCTGATGGCATTGCGACAGGATCCGGTGCGCCTGCTGATCGCCGATGACGTGGGCGTAGGCAAGACCATCGAAGCCCTCCTGATCGCCCGGGAGCTGTGGGAACGGGGCGAGATCCGGCGCCTGGCCGTGCTCTGCCCGCCCTATCTGTGCGACCAGTGGCAGCAAGAGCTGCAGGACAAGTTCAATCTAGAGGCCGTGGTCATCCGCTCCGGCACAGTGCGGCAATTGGAGCGCCACAAGCCGGCCACGGCCACCATCTACGAGCACTATCCGGTGCAGGTCATCAGCATCGACTTCATCAAGACCGAACGCAACCGGCACGCCTTCCTGCAGAACCCGCCCGACCTGGTGATCGTGGATGAGGCCCACGGGGCTACCCAAACCGGCAGTAGCTCCCACCAGCAGCGCCACGACTTCGTCTCCCGCCTGGCGGCCAACCCCACCCGCCATCTGATCCTGCTCACAGCCACCCCGCACAGCGGCATCGAATCCGCCTTCCAGTCTCTGCTGGGGTTGCTCAAGCCAGAGTTCGGCCAGTGGGACATCAACAACATCCCCGATGGGAAGCTGACCGAGCTGGCGCGGCATTTCGTCCAGCGGACCCGGCGGGATATCGAACGTGACTGGGAAGGCGCCATCTGTTTTCCCCGCCGTATCCCCGAAGACCGCACCTACGCGCTTTCCCCGGCCTACCGTGATCTTTTCAACCGGGCCTACGACTTTTGCGCCGAAATTATCCGCACTGGACAAAACCTGGAAGAGCGCCGTCGCCGGGTACGTTACTGGGGCGCGTTGAGCTTACTCCGCTGTGTGATGTCCAGCCCGGCTGCGGCCCTGGCCGCGCTGGAGGTCCGCCATGAGCGCCTGGTCGATCTGGAGGACAACGCGGAAGTAGATTTCCGCGGCTTCGTCTTTGAAGACGACCAGGACCGCACCGAAGACGAGCAACCCACGTCGCTGTTGGAACAGGCCGATTCGGCCCTGGAGGAAGGCGAACGCCGCAGGCTGCGCAGCCTGGGCCGGGCGGCCGCCCAGTTGCTACAGGGCGACGCCGACGCCAAGCGTATTGGGCTGGTGGAAACCGTGGATGAGCTACTGCGCGAGGGCCATCACCCCATCGTCTGGTGCCGCTTTGTGGCCACCGCCGAATACGTGGCCGACGCCCTGCAACAGGCGCTGGCCGCGGCCTATCCCGACCTGGACGTGGCCTGTATCACCGGTCGCCAGGCCGACGAAGAGCGCCGCGCCCGCATTGCCCAAATCCCCGTCGAGCGGCCCCATGTGCTGGTGGCCACCGACTGCCTCTCCGAGGGCATCAACCTGCAGGAGAAGTTCACCGCGGTGGTGCACTACGACCTGCCCTGGAACCCCAACCGCCTGGAGCAGCGCGAAGGCCGGGTGGACCGCTTCGGCCAGACCGCCGAGACGGTCAAGGTGGTGCGCTACTACGGCCGCGACAACCCGGTGGATGGCGTGGTGATCGACGTGCTGCTGGACAAGGCCCGGGAGATCCACCAGACCCTGGGCACCTACGTCCCCGTGCCCGAGGACAGCGAGAGCGTGACCGAAGCCGTACTCAACGCGCTCTTCCTGCGCAGCGGCTACCGACAGGACGCCCAGCAATTGACCTTCGACTTCATCCCCGCGGAAGTCAACGTGTTGCACGCATCCTGGCAACGGGACGCCGAGCGCGAGCGCGTCACCCGCACCCGCTTCGCCCAGCGCGCCCTGAAGCCCAAAGAAGTCCAGCGCGAATTGGAAGCGGCCGACGCCGTGCTCGGCGACCCGAACGCGGTGCGCGATTTCGTGTTGGAGGCGACCAACCGCCTGGGGCTGCCTCTGCTGGCCGACCGCAAGCAGGCCGACGTCTGGCACATCCCGCTCACCGGCCTGCCGCCGAACCTGCCGGACGCAGTCCGCTTTGCCCTGCCCGAAAGCAAGGCCGACCGCTGGACGGTCAGTTTCACCTCGCCCACACCCGCCGGGGCGGCCTACCTGGGACGCAACCACCCCTTCGTGGCTGCGCTGGCACGCTTCATTTTTGAAGCCGCCCTCAACGGCCGGGAGGTCTCCGGGGTGACCCGCTGCGGCGCGCTGGCAGCCGACCTGCCCCAGCCTGCCACCCTCTACCTGCTACGTGTGCGCTATCTGGTCCACCAACCGGGCGGTCAGGAACTGTTCGCCGAAGAGGTGCGGGTGCTGGGGCGCACCGCCGATAGCTGGCTGGACGAAGCCGCGGCCCTGGACCTGCTGAACGCCCAGCCCGCCGCCAACCTGCCCGCGGACGAAAAGCGTCGGGCCGTGGCGCAGGCACTCCAGTCCTGGGACGGCTTGCAGCCCGAGGTCGAAGTGCGCCTCCAGAACCGCGCGGCCGAATTGGCCGAGGCCCACAAACGGGTGCGCCGGGCCATGAAAGCCGGGGTCCGCGGCCTGCGCGTGGAGCCGAAACGACCCGCCGACCTGCTGGGCGTGCTGGTCCTGTTGCCGGCGGATGAGAGGGGGAGAGCATGAGAGCATGGGAGCGGGAGAGGGGGAGAGGGGGAGAGCGGGAGAGCAGGAGAGCAGGAGAGTATGGGAGCGGGAGAGCAGGAGAGTATGAGAGGGGGAGAGGGGGAGGAGGGCTGATGGCGAAGATTCGGGATCATCGGGAATTGGTGGTCTGGCAGAAGGCGATGGATGCCGCCATGCAGGTCTTCGAAGTCACGCGTGCTTTTCCGCTCGAAGAGCGCTACTCGCTGACCGACCAGATGCGCCGCGCCTCACGTTCGGTGGCCGCCCAGATCGCCGAAGGCTGGCGCCGACGCCGCTATCGCGCGGCTTTCATCAACAAACTGAGCGAAGCCGAAGGGGAAGCCGCCGAGATGCAAACGCATATCGAAATTGCCCGCCGCTGCGGCTACCTCAGCGACCCGGTGGCGGCGGAGCTGGACACCGTTTACAATGAAATTCTTTCCATGCTCGTCAGCATGAGCAAGCACATCGAAAAATGGACGCCATGACTTCTCGCGCTATCAATCTCTCCTCCTCGCCCACTCTCAAGCTCTCCTCCTCTCCCGCTCTTCGCATCGAAGGCGGCCTGCTCGGCCCCGACGTCCTCGAGGCCCTGGCCCACGGCGATCTGCCTGGCCAGAAGCCGGCCGACTTCGGCCTGCCGGCCAACCGATCCCTGACTGAGGAGATCGCCGCGGCCTTCAACGACGCCCGCGCCCAGTGGGGGGTCTTCCAGAACCGGCTGGAGCGCCTGCCCGAAAACGAAACCGGCACCTCCGAGACGCGTGAGTTCTGGGTCATCCCCCTGCTGCGCCTGCTGGGCTATAGCTTGCAATACCGTCCGCGCGCCCTGGAGGTGGATGGGGCGACGTTTGCCATCTCGCACATCGTTGAATCGGAGAAATCGGAGAAATCGGAGAACGGGAGAGCACGAGAGCATGAGAGCACGAGAGACCGAGTCTCACGCTCTCACGCTCTCACCCTCTCACGCTCTCATCCTCTCACGCTCTCACCCTCTCACCCTCTCATCCCGGTGCACATCGTCAGCGCCCGGCAGGAACTCGGCCGCGTAGCGCCCTCCGGCCGCCCGCGCCTCTCGCCCCACGCCCTGGTGCAGGAATACCTCAACCGCACCGACGACGCCCTCTGGGGGCTGGTGACCAACGGCCTGATCCTGCGCCTGCTGCGCGATTCGACCTACGTCCGCCGCCAGGCCTACATCGAGTTTGACCTGCAGGCCATCATCGAAGAAGACCGCTTCGCCGACTTTGCCCTGCTCTACCGTCTGTTGCACCGCACCCGCCTGCCGGCCGACGGCGCGGCCCCCGAAGACTGCCTGCTGGAAACCTATTACCAGCAGGCCATCGAACAGGGCGGCCGCGTGCGCGAGCACCTGCGCGACGGCGTGGAGCAGGCCATCCAGATCCTGGCCAACGGCTTCCTCACACACCCGGCGAATGAGTCCCTGCGGGAGAGCATGAGAACAAGAGAGCAGGAGAGCACGAGCCTCCCGCTCTACCAGCAGCTCCTGCGCCTGATCTACCGCCTGCTCTTCCTGCTGGTCTCCGAAGAGCGCGGCCTGATGGGCGGGAACCCGCTCTACCGCGAGCATTACGGGATCAGCCGCCTGCGCCGCCTGACCGAACAGCGCGCGGCCTGGACCGACGACGTGGATCTGTGGCACAGCCTGCGCGCCCTCTGGGAAATTTTGTGCGACGAGGAAATGGCCGCCCTGTTGGACGTGCCGCCGCTCAACGGCGAACTCTTCGCCGAACTTAACCTGCTGGACAACGCCGTCCTCGCCAACCGCGACCTGCTGGCCGCCCTCTGGCATTTGACCTGGTACCAGGAAGACCGCAGCGCACCCCCGCGGCGGGTCAATTACGCCGCCCTGGATACCGAAGAACTGGGCTCGGTCTACGAGAGTTTGCTCGATTACCACCCGGCGGTGACCTTCGACGCCGCCGGCCGTCCGCGCTTTGAACTGGCCCCCGGCTCGGAGCGCAAGTCCACAGGCTCCTACTACACCCCGCCACAACTGGTGGCCGAACTGGTGCGCAGCGCGCTGGAGCCGGTGATTGCTGAGCGATTGAGAGCGGGAGAACGGGAGTCTTACGATCTCAACCTCTCACGCTCTCAACCTCCCAACCTCTCCCGTTCTCAAGCTCTCGAAAGAGCGCTGCTCTCCATCAAAGTCTGCGACCCGGCCTGCGGCTCCGGCCACTTTTTACTGGCCGCCGCCCGCCGCCTGGGGCTGGAACTGGCCCGCATCCGCAGCGGCGAAGAGCAACCCGCGCCGGAGCGCGTGCGCGAGGCCACCCGCGACGTGATCGCCCACTGCATCTACGGTGTGGACCGCAACCCGCTGGCGGTGGAACTTTGCCGCGTGGCCCTCTGGCTGGAAAGCCACGCCGCGGGCAAGCCGCTCACCTTCCTCGACCACCGCATCAAGTGCGGCGACTCGCTGGTCGGCGTCTTTGACCTGGAAGCCCTCAAAGATGGCCTCCCCGATGACGCCTTCCAGCCGGTCAGCGACGACGACCGCAAAATTGCCGCGTCCCTGAAGAAGCAGAACAAACAGGAGCGCGAAGGCCAGCTGGGCCTCTTTGGTTGGAACCTGGACCTTAACCTGGAGGGCCTGGCGCAGCGCGCCGCCGAACTGGATGCCATCGCCGACGACTCGCCCGAAGCCGTGCGCCGCAAACGCGCCCTTTACGAAGCCCGCTTTGCCGACCCGGACTGGGAGCGCCAGAAACTGGCCTGCGACCTGTGGACCGCGGCCTTCTTCCAACCCTACTCCCGCTCTCACGCTCTCCCGCCCTCAACCGCTCCCATCACCACCGACGCCGTCCGCCGTGCGTTGTCCGGGCAGGGCGGCCTCCCGCCGCAGACCGTCGGCCTGGCGCAGGCTCTGGCCGCCGAGCATCGCTTCTTCCACTGGCCGCTAGAATTCCCAGAGATCTTCGCAGAGCACGAGAGCGGGAGAGCGGGAGATCATGAGTCTCACCCTCTCCACCGCTCATCCTCTCCGGCTCTCCCGCTCTCCCGCTCGCCAGGTTTCGATGTCGTCCTCGGCAACCCGCCCTGGGAGCAAATTCAACTGGAAGAACAGGAATTCTTCGCTCCGCGCGACGCCCGCATCGCCAGCGCGCCCAACGCCGCCGCCCGCAAACGCCTGATCCAGAAGCTGCCGCAGACGGACCCGGCCCTCTGGGCGGCGTATCAGCAGGCCCTGCAGGCCGCCGAGAGCGTCAGCCGCTTTTTGCGTGGCTCCGGGCAGTATCCCTTCACCGGCCGCGGCCGTATCAACACCTACTCGGTCTTCGCCGAGCGCGCCCGTGCTTTGCTGGCTCCGCAGGGCCGGGCCGGGATCATCGTGCCCACCGGCATCGCCACCGACGCCACCAACCAGTACTTCTTCGCCGACCTGGTGGAAAAGGGGCAGCTGGCCAGCCTGTTTGACTTCGAGAACCGCGAAGCCATCTTCCCCGGCGTGCACCGCAGTTACAAATTCAGCCTGCTCACGCTTTCTGGAGAGCACGAGAGCACGAGAACACGAGAGCATGAGTCTCCCGCTCTCCCGCTCTCGACCTCTCAACCTCTCACCTTCTCGTTTTTCGCCACCAACACCGCCCACCTGCGCGACCCGCGCCGCGTCTTCAGCCTGACCGCCGAAGACATCGCCCGCATCAACCCCAACACGCGCACCCTGCCGGTCTTCCGCACCCGGCAAGATGCCGAACTGACCCGCGCCATCTACCGGCGCGTGCCGGTGCTGATCAACGAGCGGACGGGCGAGAACCCCTGGAGCATTAAGTTCAGACAGGGGCTGTTCAACATGTCTTCCGACTCGCACCTCTTCCGCACGCGGGCCGAACTGGAAGCCCAGGGCTACCGACTGGTGGGGAACGTCTTTGTAAGAACGGGAGATCACGAGAGCCTGAGAGCACGAGAGCACGAGTCTCCCGCACTCTCGCTCTCCCCCTCTCCCGCTCTCTACTACCTGCCGCTTTACGAAGCCAAGATGATCTGGCACTACGACCACCGCTACGGCACCTACGAAGGCGTCACCTCGCGCTCCAGCACGCACCTGCCGACCCCCGGCGAGCGCGAACATGCCGACCCGGACTTCGTCGTCCAGCCCTGGTACTGGGTGGATGCCGCCGAAGTGCAGGCCCGCCTGGGCGATTGGAAGCGCGGCTGGCTGCTGGGGTTCCGCAAGACAGCACGTGCAACTGATGAACGAACAGTGATCGCGAATACACTGAATTTAGTAGGTGTCGGCGACAAGGCTCCTTTGCTGTTTCCAGACCTGGACCCTTGCTATGTCCCATTACTTTTGGCGAACTTAAATGCGCTCGTACTAGATTTTGTTGCTCGGAATAAAGTGGGCGGGACAGATATTTCGCACTTCTACATGAAGCAATTCCCCGTCCTCCCACCCTCCGCCTACACCGCCGCCGACCTGCGCTTCATCGTCCCGCGCGTGCTCGAACTGACTTACACCGCCTGGGACCTCAAGCCCTTCGCCGACGACGTCTGGCGCGACGCCGACGACGACCTGCGGGCCGCGATCTTGCAGCAGGTGGAAGCGCATGAGAGCAAGAGAGCGGGAGAGCACGAGAGCACGAGAGCACGAGAGTACGAGAGCACGAGTCTCCCGCTCTCGACCTCTCAACCTCTCAAACTCCCGCCCTTCAAGTGGGATGAAAGCCGCCGCGCCCGGCTGCAGGCCGAACTGGACGCCTACTACGCCCGCCTCTACGGCCTGACGCGCAAGCAGCTGCGCTACATCCTCGACCCGGCCGACCTAACCGAAAAGGAACTGGAAGACATCCTCGACCCGTGGGAAGAAGTCGCCGACCCGCTCGACCCGGCCGGGTATGAAGCGCGGGTGGCGGCCAGCGACTTCCCCGGCGAGACCTTCCGCGTCCTCAAAGACAAAGAACTCCGCGCCTACGGCGAATACCATACCCGGCGGCTGGTGCTGGAGGCATGGGAGAGATTATCGCAAGGAGGCTCGCGATGCCCGTAACTGCAACACAGATTCAGCAATGGGCCGAGACCAGAGAAGCCCAAGGAAGCCTGCCAGTTCTGGTGCGAAAACTCATCCAGGCAACCAGTGGGCGTCTCGTATACATTGACTTTCCTGCGGGGGATTCCGTTGGGCAGCCCGGCTGGGATGGCGAAGTGGAGAGTGACGGCCAAAGCCCCTGGGTTCCGCAAGGAAAATCCTTTTGGGAGCTGAGCTGCGAGGCGCAACCAACTCGGAAAGCTAACAGGGATTACGAGAAGAGGACAAGGGGCACTCCAGGGCCTGAGCGCTCCAACGCAACACTCGTGTTCGTTACCGCGCGCCGATGGACGACCAAGAACAGGTGGCGTCAAGAGAAACGCGAGGCGGGTGAGTGGAAAGAGGTTCGCGCTTATGACGCCGACGACCTGGAGCAGTGGCTCGAACAGGCTCCGGCTGTGGCGTTGTGGTTTGCGGAAACGCTTAGAATGACAGGGCCAGGCGTAGAAAGTCTGGAGCGGCACTGGCGCACTTGGTCCCAGCAATCCGACCCGCCGATTTCTCCTGAGGCACTTTTCGCCGATCGAGAGAACACTCGTGAACAACTCATCCATGAACTGCGAGAACATTTTGAGAAAGGAAAAACTGCACCATTGACGGTTCGTGCCGATAGTGTAGAAGAAGCTGCAGCATTTGTCTGTGCAGCCATTCTTTCTGATGAAGATTGGGCATCGAGTGGTCTCGTAGTTACCGAGCCTGACGGCTGGCGATTTGTTGACGCGAATCACGCTCTTAAAGTTGCTGTGGCAGCACGGCCAGAAGTCGCAGCAAGACCTATCATTCGACGAGGTTTAGTTGTGGTGATCCCTTACGCATCGGGCGATATGATGCAACACTATGGTGGGAGTGCAGCGAATCGGCCTGACACGGATCTTGTGCTTGAACGCCCACGTCGTTCGGAGTTTGAGAAAGCGCTGGTAGAACTCGGATTGGATAAAGCGGAGGCTGAACGGCTCACAGTAAGCACAGGCAGGTCTTGGTCAGTCTTTCGACGCCATCGCACAACAAATCCGGCTATCCGGAGACCCAAATGGCTTGAGAGGCCCCAGGCGGCAGCTCTAACTACCATTTGCCTTCTGGGAGCGTGGAAAGGCGATAATACCGAAGACCGGGCAATTGTGAGCAGGTTGGCAGGCCGCCTTTATGAGGATGTCGAGAGAGAGCTCCGATATCTTGCACAAGTGGACGACCCTCCTGTTCTTCAAATTGGTACAGTGTGGAAAGCCAAGGCTCCGATCGAACTTCTCCACCTCTTTGGTGAACGTATCACTAGCGACGAACTGGACCGGTTCTTCAAGATCGCTTACGATGTGCTTACCGCGCCAGATCCAGTGCTGGACTTGCCGGAAGAAGAGCGCTACGCTGCTCAAGTTTACGGCAAAGTGCGGCCTCAATCTGACATCCTGATTGACGCCCTCTGTGACACGCTGATCAAACTGGCGGTCAGAGGCCCCATTCTGCCATCGCTGCAGGCTCTCGACATCGAAGGACGTGTTGCCAGACTTGTGTACAATCTTCTCTACGACGCAGATAAGGTTCGATGGCTCTCGCTCTCCCCCTTTTTGCATCCTTTGGCTGAAGCGGCGCCGGAAACTTTCTTGCGTGCCGTAGAACATAGCCTAAACAAGCCGGATCAGCCTGTAACCTACCTGCTTCGAGAAACAAGCGATTCTGCTTTATTTGGACGATGCTGGCATTCAACATTGCTTTGGGCACTCGAAACTCTTGCCTGGACTCCTCAGTTTCTGACGCGTGTAATGTTGATTCTCGCTCAACTTGCTCACATTGAGATAAAGGGGAATTGGGCAAACACACCTCTAAATTCACTTATCGGTATCTTCCGGTCATGGTTTCCTCAGACGGCAGCATCTCTCGACGAACGCATTAAAATTCTCGATGTACTCGTCGAGAAGGAACCCGACATAGCCTTTGAGTTGCTGGATAAACTGACACAGATCGACCATGACGTAGCGATCCCCGCAGCACGACCTAAGTGGCGAGACTACGATACAGGTGTTGGCCGGGGAGTACCCCGGGAAGAAGTTTTCAAGATGGTTCATGCTGCAGCGGACCGGATGCTCTTGCTTGCAAAGGGCCATCCCAATCGCGTGGCGCGTCTCATTGAGAAGGCGAGTGTGTTCAATGAAGACCGCCTCAATAGTGTACTTGGCCTCGCAGCGGAATTTGCCAATTCTGAGGATGACGAGGCAAGAGAGGTGGTGAGGGCCGCCTTGCGAAAAACCATTCACTGGCACCGCAACTACGACAGAACTTCTGAACCAGTCCTAAATGCGAAGCTCAAGCCTTTCGAAGAGTTGTACGAGAGGCTCGCTCCACGGGACCCTATCATACGCCATCGCTGGCTATTTGCCGAAAGCCATCCAGATCTACCGGCCCGCGTACGTGATGATTACACAGCAATGATTCAACAATTGGAGACTGAGCGCGTTCAGGCGCTGCAACAAATCTATCGCGAGCTGGAAATGGTTGGTATTGAAAAACTCGTTGCAACATGTCCGGGTGAACCATGGGTTGGCATTGCATTGGCTAAGCTTGGTCTGGCAATAAACACGCTGGCCGAATGGATTCTCAATAGAAGTTCCGACCTTACAGACCGCGATCCGCAGAGAGTCACCATCCGTGGATTGCTACAAAGTTTGCCGCAGACTCAGGCCATTGAACTGATTCAAATCGTTTTACAAGAAGCAGACAACCAGCACTGGCCTCCTGAAAAGACAGCGCGCTTCCTGACATTAGCAAGTCCGGAGAAAGCCACATGGGATATCGCCGCTTCTTGCGGAAGTGAGGTAGAAAAGGCTTATTGGAGCCAGGTCCCGGTATTCTGGTTACGTGGAGAGGAGGAAGATCCTGAGTTCCCGCTACGCCGCCTTCTCGAAGTGGAACGGCCACGGACAGCACTTCAGGTATGCCGCCTTGTCTTGGACAAAGTTGACCCTTACCTAATTGCCGATGTTCTTGAGCAAATACTTCATGGCAAAGAGATGAATGAGCCTCGTCTTAATTCATGGGACATCGGCCAGGCTATTGAACGCCTCGAAACATCTGGTGTTATTGAGAAAAATCGCTTAGTTTTACTCGAGTTCCAGGCAATCCCACTACTCGGTTCCGAGGGCGAGCAACAAGCGAAAACACTTTACGCTACACTCATGTCAGATCCAGCCCTGTTGTGTGAACTGATTTGCATGCTCTACAAACCCAAACACAGAGAGCGCGAGGAACCGCTGAGCGAGATGAGACAATCTGCCGCAAAAATTGCTGGGATAGTTTTGCATAATTGTCGTATCCTTCCAGGCACTCAACCTGATGGGACGGTTGATGAAGAGGCGTTCTTTGATTTCATCAACGAGGTAAGAAGGCTCTGCCGCGAGAAAGATCGGCTAGAAGTATGCGACCAGACACTTGGCCAAATTCTGGCGCATTCCCCAGTTGGGCAGGATGGGATCTGGCCTTTTGAACCCACAAGGAAGATTCTGGACCGCCCTGACTTCGAAGACATGCGCCGAGGCTTCGTTATAGGGACGCTCAACAAACGTGGCGTAACGATACGCACTCTCGACGAAGGCGGCACTCAAGAGCGCGAGCTCGCGGCCAAGTATCGAGCCTACGCAAATGCTTTAAGAACATCACACCCGAACTTAGCGGCAGCCATCGACGAAATCGCTCACTCGTATGAGCAGGAGAGTAAGTGTGAAGACTTGGATGCTCGCATGCACCGGGAGGGAGTAAGGTGAACACAGAAACGGCCTCACTCCTCTTGTGGGCTTCTCCCCGTGCTGAAGGAGAAGGAACTGCGGGAGTACAAGACACGAAAGCTGGTGCTGGAGGCGTGGGAGCGGCTGGCGGCTACCGCCACGGATGACTGATCGCGCAACTGAGCTGCAAAAGCGCAGGCCGTCTTTGACTTTCTGCATACACGAGGAGCTATTTGATGACCATCTTCGATCTGCACGCAGCCGTTCTGGACGACTACAAAGACTTCGTGCGCTCCTTCATCCACATCGCCGACCCGCGCATCCGCGATTTCGTGGATGCGGCCCTGCAAGACCAGGCGCACCTCTGGCCCGACTTTTTGCTGCAGGTCAGCCCGGACTACGTCCGCGAGGCCAATGTGGACGATCTGGCGGACCGGGGCGTGCTGCACCCGAAAACGGCCCAGATCTTCCGCACACCTCAGGCCGCGCCCTATCACCTCTACAGACATCAGGTGCAGGCCATCGAAAAGGCCCGGGCCGGGCGCAGTTACGTGGTCACCAGCGGCACCGGCTCCGGCAAGAGCCTGACCTACTTCCTGCCCATCGTGGACTACGTGTTGCGGCAGGGCGACCTACGCGATCGAACCGTGGCCCTCATCATCTACCCGATGAACGCCCTGGTCAATTCCCAGCTCCAGGCCCTGGAGACCCTCAAGCAGAGCTACGAAAGGCGCATGGGGCACCCTTTCCCGGTCACCTTTGCCCGCTACACCGGCGAAACCCGGGACGAAGAGCGCCAGGCCATCCGCCAGCACCCGCCGCATATCATCCTGACCAACTACATGATGGCCGAACTGATGTTGGTCCGCCCCGAAGATCAGCGCTTCCTGAAGGCCGCCGGGGGCGAGCTGCGCTTCCTGGTCTTCGACGAATTGCACACCTACAGCGGGCGGCAGGGCGCGGACGTGGCCATGCTCATCCGCCGTCTCAAGGAACGCGCCGCCGCCCCGGACCTGATCCACATCGGCACCTCGGCCACCATGGTGGCGGGGAAACAGTCCACGCCGGCCCAACGGCGGGCCACCGTGGCCGATTTTGCCGGCCGCCTCTTCGGGCACCCCTTCCAGGCGGATGACGTCATCGAGGAAACCCTGGAACCGTACACCCGTGGCGGCTTGCCCACCCCCGAGGAGCTGCGCGACGCCCTGCACAACATCAACGCAGACCCCACCCTGGCACCCGCACCGGCGGCATTCCGCGCCCATCCGCTCTCACGCTGGATCGAGCATGCCTTCGGCCTGGAAACCGATGCAGAAGGCGGGTACCGCCGCCGGGTACCTCGCAGCATTCCCAGCGCGGCAGAGGAGTTGGCAGCGTTGACCGGGGTAGATGCCAGGTCTTGCGCAGATGCCTTGACCCGCTGGCTGAAGATCGGCGGCCAATTGCAAGGGGAAGACGGCGGCCGCGCCTTTGCCATCAAGCTCCACCAGTTCATCTCCCAGGGACGGGCGCTGTTTGCCACGCTGGAGCCGCCCGATGTGCGCGACCTCTCCATGGAAGGACAGTACTATGGCGCGGATGATCGCCTCTATTACCCCCTCAGGTTCTGTCGGCATTGTGGCCAGGAATATTATCACGTCCGCAAGGGCGAACGCGGCTTCGCGCCCCACCCGCTCGGCTACGGTGAAGCCGGGAACGAGGAGGAGAGCCAGGCCGGTTACCTGATGCTCGCCCCGGCCGACGACTGGACGGAAGACCTGCTGCCAGACGACTGGCGCGATGCCCGCGGTCGCATTTCCAGCACCTACCGCAATCGGGTACCCCAACCGTACTGGGTGCGCCCCAACGGCGAAGCCGGCACACGACCCGATACTGGCGCCATCCGGGTCTGGTTTCAGCCCGAGCCCTTTTCCATCTGCCAAAACTGTGGCGAATACTACACCGCGCGGGAAAATGAATTCCGCAAACTGGCCACGCTGTCCAGCGAGGCCCGTTCCAGCGCCACCACCGTGCTGGCCGTCTCCGTCCTGCGGCACGCGGCTTCCATGGCGGAAGTGCGCGATAAATTGCTCTCGTTTACCGACAACCGCCAGGACGCCGCGCTGCAGGCCGGTCACTTCAATGACTTTGTCCACCGCGCCGTGCTGCGCGCTGCGCTGATGGCCGCCCTGCAGGCCCGAGAGGTGCTGGACGCGGCCGAAGTTGCCCCGCAAACCGTGGCCTACAGCGCGCTGAGATTGCCCGACATTGCCCGCAACAGCGGTTTGAGAGACGATACAGAGGCTGCCAATCAGGTGTGGCGGGTTTTCACCGAATGGGTGGATTATCTGCTCTTCGCCGACCTCAAACGCGGCTGGCGAGTGGTACAGCCCAATCTGGAAGAACTGGGGCTGCTGGAAATTACCTATCGCGGCCTGAACGCGCTGGCTGCTGACGAAAATTCCTGGAATTTTTCACCGGCCTGGATGGGCCTATCCCCCGCTGAACGGGAAGAGATCCTGCGGACCATTCTGGACTACTTCCGCCGCAAACTGGCGATCAATGCGCGTGTCCTGCAGCGGGAACGCCAGGATGAGATGCGCCGCCGCTGTGAACAGCATCTCAACGAGTTCTGGGGGCCTGATCCCGACGACCGTAGCCTGGAATCGGCTACCTGGTTTGCACTCAACGCGACGGCCGGCCGCTGGACCGGCTTCAGCCTGGGACCCCGCAGCGCGGTTGCTCGCTACTTGCGCCGCCGGCTCGGTATCACCTCAGACGAATACCAGGCCTTCCTGCCCCATCTGCTCGACCTGCTGGTCGGCCACGGTCTGCTTGAACGCACCGTGAAAGGAGAAGAACAGCGATATCAGGTCAACACCAGCAGCCTCATCTGGAAGGCCGGCACCGGGCAGCCACGCCGGGATGAATTCTTTGCCCGCCGCGTCGAAGATCAGGCCTATGTGATGGTGGAACGGCGCAGCAACGAGTTCTTCCGACGCTTCTATCGGACAGCGGCCGCCAACCTGGCTGCCATGGAAGCCAGAGAGCACACCGCCCAGGTGGTGGCCGCGGGCGAGCGCGAGCGCCGCGAGCGCCGCTTCCGCTGGGCAGAGGAAGATACCGCCAAAGAGGCCGAACTGGGGCGACGTTTGCCTTACCTGGTCTGTTCGCCGACCATGGAACTGGGCATCGACATCGCTGATCTGGACGTGGTGCACATGCGCAATGTACCACCGACCCCGGCCAACTACGCCCAGCGCAGCGGCCGAGCCGGCCGTCAGGGCCAGGCCGGGCTGATCTTGACCTACTGTGGCGCGTTCAACACCCACGACCAGTACTTCTTCCGCCACCGGGAGGAGATGGTGGCCGGGAGCGTGCGGCCACCTCAACTGGAACTGGCCAACGAGGCCCTGCTCCAGGCCCACATCCACGCCATGTGGCTGGCCGAGGTCGGTCTACCACTCAGACAATCGATTGAGGAAGTCATCGACACGGCTGACCTGGAGAATCTGGCCTTGCATCCCACGGTGGCCACCGAGATCCGGCTGAAGCCGGCACGGCTGGACCGCCTGGCCGAACGGGTAGCGCAGATGTTGCACGCCGATTGGCCAGCCTTGCGGGCTGTGCCAGAACTGAATCGCGTCTGGATCCGCCGCTGTCTGGACGAAGCCGCAGAGCAGTTCGATCGGGCCTTCGACCGCTGGCGAGAACTTTTCCGCACTGCCACCCTGCAACTCCAGCAGGCACAGCACCAAATGATGAACGCGCGCAAGGGTGCAGATCTGCAGGCAGCACAGCGGCTGCAGCAGGAAGCCCTGCGCCAGCGCAGCCTGCTGCTCCAGATAGACGTCGGCCGGGAAGAGAGCGACTTCTACCCCTATCGCTACCTGGCCAGCGAAGGCTTCCTGCCCGGCTACAACTTCCCGGCGCTGCCCATCCGCGCCTGGGTGCCCCGGGGCGCGCAAGGCGAATACATCCCGCGGCCGCGCTTCCTGGCCATCCGCGAATTCGCCCCCGGCAACTTCATCTACCACGAAGGAGCCCAATGGGAGGTCGTCGGTTTTCAGACACCGCCGGGAGGTTTGCAGGAGCGAGTCGTGGAACGGCGGATCTGCCGGGTCTGTGGCACCTTCAGCGAGCTGGGCGCGGACCTGTGCCCCGGCTGCGGCACCCAGATGGATGCCAGCCACACCCCGCTCTTCCGGTTGTTGGAGATGCCGGACGTGCGCACCCGGCGCCGCAGCAGCATTACATCCAACGAGGAGGAACGTCGTCGTCGTGGCTACGAGATCGAGACCGCCTATCGCTTCGCACTACGCGAAAATGGTCAGCCACGCGTTCAGGAGGCTGATGTCCTCGTCCAGGACGAGCCTGTGTTTCGGCTGGTCTATGCCCCGGCAGCCACGCTGTTGCGCATCAACCACGGCCCCCGGGGATCGAACATCCCCGGCTTCACCGTCGATGTAGATAACGGCGAATGGCTGCGCTCGCCGGAGGAAGCCCACAAAGCCAAACAACCGCGCAATCTGGACCATGTACGCCTGTTCGTGCGTAACACACGCAACCTGTTGCTCCTCCGTCCTGTGGACCCGGAGATGTTCGCCGAACGTCCCCGTGTAACCACCCTGCTCCATGCCTTGCAGCGCGGCCTGGAAGCCGCCTTCCAGCTCGATGAGAGCGAACTGGCCGCCGAGATCATCGGGGAAGGCGAACACCAGGCCATCCTTTTCTACGAGACATCCGAAGGTGGGAGCGGTGTGCTGCGTCGCCTGGTGGACGAGCCAAGCTCCCTGGCCCAGATCGCAGGTGAAGCGCTGGATCGTTTACACTTCGACCATACTGGTCAGGATAAGAACCCCGATTGTGTGGCCGCCTGTTATGAATGTCTCCTCAGCTACCGCAACCAAACTGATGCCCCCTGGCTCAACCGCCGCAGCGTTCGGGAATTGTTACTTGCCTTGACGGAAAGCGTTGTAGAACCGGGGATAGCCGGACGCAGCCGCCGCGAGCATCTCCAGTGGTTGCGCTCCCTGACCGACCCGCAATCCCGACTGGAACTGGATTTCCTGGACGCCCTCGAACGCGGCGGCTATCGCCTGCCGGATGACGCCCAGCGCGGAATCGAAGATCCACGCTGCAACGTGGACTTCTTCTACGAACCCAATGTGTGCGTCTTTCTCAATGGCAGCGTGCATGACACGCCATCTCAGCGCACCGTGGATGAAACTTTGCACCGGGAGTTAGAGGCACGAGGCTACAAAGTCATTGTCATCCGTTATGATGACGACTTACAGGCCGAAATCCGCAAGCACCCGGAGGTATTTGGTGTCCGGTAGAGAAGTTTTCGGAATGCTCTGAAATGCGCTGAGGAACATGGCCTTCTGGCCGACGTGCCTGTCGCCATCTTGGGGACCCATCCCACCGGCACCGGTCCCCAAGATGGACAGGCCGCGAAAATTCCTCCCCGCCATCAGCCTCTCACCCCCCTATCGCCCTTTGCCGGCGCTGCCTCCAGCGTGGCCGGAGCCACGCCCCCACGGCCTGGCGACATGTCTCCATTGTCCCCATTGGGTATAGTTCAAGATCATCGGGATTCGCCCATCGGACGCCGCTGTAGGGGCGCTGCTTGCTGCGCCCGCCTTTTCCCCATTTCAAGTCTTGACCCTGTAGTATGGTACAGGGTGTAAACTGGCCTGCAGGTGTCCGTAGAAGACAAGGAAAGGAGTACGTATGCCAGGACTGACCATCGGCAAGGTGGCCACGCAGGCCGGCGTCCATGTGGAGACGGTCCGCTACTACGAACGGGTGGGGCTGCTGCCACCGCCCCCCCGCACCGAGTCGGGCTATCGCCTCTACCAGCCGGAGAGCGTGGTGCGGCTGCGTTTCATCAAGGAGGCCCAGGGCCTGGGTTTCACCCTGGAAGAGATCCGGGAGTTGCTGGCCCTGCGGGTGGATGCCCAGACCTCCTGCCAGGAGGTGCGCCGCCGGGCCGAACGCAAGGTGGCAGAGATGGAGGAGAAGATCCGGTCGCTCCAGAAGATGCGGGATGCCCTGGTCCGACTCATCGCCGCCTGTGAGCAGGGCGGCCCGGACGGGGAATGCCCCATCCTGGAAGCGCTGGAATCCCAGGCATGGACAGGAGTGAAAGAACAATGAGCCAGTGTTGCAATACCGCACCCCCCAGAGATCCCCAGGCCGAAGCCCAGCACGGCTCCTGCGCCGTCCAACCGGAAACCCCGGCCACCGGGGAACAGGTGCAATGCCCCCGCTGCGGCAGCAAGGGCAAAAAGGTGGATACCCTGACGGTCAAGGCCCTCCTGGCCGTCAGCCTGGAGCAACTGCGGGCCCAGGCGTACCGCTTCTGCCGGACGCCCGACTGCCCCGTGGTCTACTTTTCCACCGACGGCCAGGAGGTATACGGCGAGGAGGAGCTGCGGGAACAGGTCCACCAGAAGCACCCGACAGCCGACCAGGTATTCGTCTGCTACTGCTTCCGCCATACGCCGGGGAGCATCCGCCAGGAGCTGCTGGCCCAGGGCCAGAGCTCGGTGGTGGAGGCCATCCAGGCGGGGATCGCCGCCGGCCAGTGCGCCTGCGAGATCCGCAATCCCCAGGGAAGCTGTTGCCTGGGCAATGTCACGGCCACGGTCCGACGGCTGGAGGCGGAGCTGACCACCCCGGTGGCCGGCTAGTACAGTCTGGCGTAAATACCACGGCAGAAATTCGGCGGCACGATCTCTGGTGGAAACGGTCGGCTATGCCGCGGGCCAGAGGCCCGATCGGCTATGCCGCGGGCCAGAGGCCCGATCGGCTATGCCGCGGGCCAGAGGCCCGATCGGCGAAGCCGCGGGCTAGAGGCCCGATCGGCTATGCCGCGAGCCAGAGGCCCGATCGGCGAAGCCGCGGGCTAGAGGCCCGATCGGCCATGCCGCGGGCCAGAGGCCCGATCGGCCATGCCGCGGGCCTCTGGCCCGATCGGCGAATTTCTGCCGGGATTTACTAGCCCCGGGCGGTCTCCACGGCCTGGCGTACAGCCAGAATGTTGCCCGTGGGCGCGATGATGGGCGTCACGCAGCCGGTGCCCAGGATGAAGCGGCGCCCGCCGGTGGCCGCCAGCGCGGCCTGGGCCTCGGCCTGGACCCCCTCCGGCGTGCCCCGCACCAGGGTCTCCCACTGGCGCAGCCCGCCGCACAGAGCCATCCGGGTGCGGGAGAGGGCCTCTGCCAGGGAGGGGGGCGTCTCCTGGTCGTGCCAGTTGATGACCTGGGCCGGGTAGTCGGCCACCAGGTCGAACATGACGTGGGTGCCGTGCAGGTGGACCAGGTTGAACCACATGCCCTCGGTCGCGTCCAGGATCTGCAGGTCCAGGGGGCGGCAGAATTCCCGGTACTCGGCCTCGGTGAGGAGATCGTAGCTGGCGTGTTGTACAGCCAGGAAGATGCCGGCCGCGCCGGTGCTTTTGAGCTCGGCCACGAAGCGCAGGATGGACTCGGTGATCACGGCCAGGCCTTCTTTGACCGCGTCCGGGTACTGGCGCAGGTGGGCCAGGAGCCGGTCGCCGGCCAGGTTTTTGGCCTGGGCCAGAGGGTTGAAGATGGTCTGGATGAAGGGGACTTCCTGGCCCAGCTCCCGGCCGATGAGGGCGTTGGCCTCCAGCACCTCCCCCTGAAGGCCGGCGCGCGGGTCCAGGGGCCGCAGCCGGGTCCAGTCCTCTGGCTCCTGGATGACCCGCCGGTCCCACACGTAGGTCCCTTCGCCGTTGCCTTCCCAGTGGGCCTGGGCACCGTAGCCGGTGACGCAGTAGTTGGAGTTGGGCGTCACCTTCACGAAGTCGAAGTCATAGGTGCGCTGGAAGGTGAGGGTGGCCCGGGCCAGGGCGTCGCCCCGCAGGTCGTCCACCGGCCAATGGCGCCACAGGGCCGCGGCCGGCCGATCCACCGCCTCCCCGGCAAAGATGGCTTCCAGCCGCTCCCGTCTGCTCATGGTGGTTGTCATGGTGACCTCCTGCTGCTGAATGAAACGATGCTGTGCCTGCGTCGCCTTTCCTGCACCCGCCAGGGGCTGGCACCAGGTCCGGCCAGGAGGCCGGGCCTACGGAAATCGGGGCCTCGCCAGGCAGCTCATCCCTGCGACGGGTCCCCTTTCCGCCGCTCACCCAGGGCCTGGCACCAGGTCCGGCGGGAGGCCGGGCCTGCAAAAACCGTCACTGTTCCCCACTTACCCCGCGTCGGCCTGGCGCTGTTCCCAGAGCTGGCGCGCCATCTGGATGTGGCCCAGGTGAGTGGCCGCGTGGTCCAGGCTGTGGAGCAGGGCCGAAGCCACGGTGAAGGTACGCCGGTGACGGGGCGAGGGACAGGGGCGATCCAGATCATCCCGGGTGAGCCCTTCCAGTACCCCCCGGCTGTGGGCCAGGACTTCGTCCAGCCGCTGGCGCAGGGCCGCTGCGTCCAGCCCCCGGGTGCGGAACTCCGCGTCCCGGTCCCGCTGGGCCGGGTCCTGGCCGATGATCTCGCCGATCAGGTAGCGCTCCGCGCCGGCGGTGTGGACCACCAGCACGGCGCAGGAGTTCATGCCCGGGCCCGGCTCCCAGTCCAGGGCTTCCTGAGGTAGCCCGTCGATGGCCTGGATCATGGCGCTGTGGATCTGGGCCAGTTGGTCGTAGAAGGCTTGAAAGAAGCTGTCCATGATGGCTGTCTCCTAAAGATGTTTCCTAAAGATGTCTCCTAAAGATAGTGTGGTGAACGTAGCGCCCCCGCCGGGATTTACCGGGCCGTAGCGTCGCCGGCGGCCCGGTCGGCGGATGGGGTTAGCTCGTCGGCCAGGCCGGTGATGAGGGACCAGGCCTGCTCCACATGGCGGCGCTCGGTGTGGGTCTGGCCGATGCTCATGCGCAGGGTGAGCCGGCCATCCAACCGGGTGTGGGTCAGGTAGAGGCGCCCGCTGCGGTTGAGCCGATCCAGCAGTTGCTGGTTGATCTCGTCGCCCGCCCGGTGGCGGAAGCAGACCAGGTTGAGGGGGGCGGGCGTCGCCAGCTCGAAGCGGGGGTCAGCCTGGACCCAACGGGCGAATTCCTGGGCCAGGGCCACATGGCGGCGGATGTGGTGTTGCAGCCCCTGGACGCCGTAGTGGCGGATGACGAACCAGAGCTTCAGCGCCCGAAAGCGCCGCCCCAAGGGAATCTGCCAGTCCCGGTAGTCGATGACCGCGCCGGACTCGGTGGCCTGGTTGCGCAGGTACTCGGGCAGCACGCTCAGGGTGCGGATGAGCACCTGGCGATCCCGGACGTAGAAGCAGCTACAGTCGAAGTTGGTGAACATCCACTTGTGGGGGTTGAAGCAGTAGCTGTCGGCCAGCTCCAGCCCGTCGTGGATGTGGCGAAACTCGGGGCAGAGGGCCGCGGTGCCGGCCATGGCCCCATCCACATGGAGCCAGACGTTCTCCGCCTGGCAGATGCGGCCGATGGCGGGCAGGGGATCCACCGCGTGGGACGAGGTGGTGCCCACGGTGGCCGCCACAAAGCAGGGCACCAGCCCCCGGCGCCGGTCCTCCTGGATCTGACGGGCCAGGGCCTCGGGCTGCATGGAGAAGGTCTCGTCCACAGGGATCACGCGCAGGTTCTCCGCGCCCAGCCCCGCGATCTTCACCGCCTTCTCCACCGAGGAATGGGTCTGGGAAGAGACGTAGGCCACCAGGCGGCCGTCACAGCCCCGGGCGTTGCTCTCGAAGTGGGTGGCCCGCTCCCGGGCAGCCAGCAGGGCACAGAGGGACGCGCTGGAGGCCGAATCCTGGATGACACCGCCGCCGTTCGAGGTGGACAGGAAATGGGCCGGCAGGTCCAACATCTGCACCAGCCAGTCCAGGACGTGGGTTTCCAGCTCGGTGCAGGCCGGGCTGGTGGCCCACAGCATGCCCTGCACGCCCAGCCCGGCGGAGAGGAGCTCGGCCAGGATGGAGGGTCCCGAGGCGTTGGCGGGGAAGAAGGCGAAGAAGTTGGGCGACTGCCAGTGGGTGATGCCGGGGAGGATCACCCGTTCCACATCCGCCAGGATGGCGTCGAATGGTTCGCCCTGTTGGGGCGGCTCCGCCGGCAGGGACGCCCGGATCTGGCCCGGCTCCACCTGGGCCAGGACAGGGAAGGACTCCACCCGCTCGTAGTAGTCCGCGATCCAGTCCACCACGGCCCGACCATAGCGGCGAAATTCCTCGGGCGTCATGTGATAGTGGTCACGATGGGTCGATTCATGCATCTTGCGTTCTCTCTGTGTCCCTCAGCTATATCCCTCAGCTACCACCGATTGCAGCTGGGACTTAAGTCACAGCCCTGGAAGCGTCGGCTGTCTATACTGGCCCATGTCAAAGGATAACGGCACAGATCTGCCGGAAGTTAGAAAGGCAGCCACGCAGAAAGGAGACAATCATGTCCCAGCCGACAGAAAGCATCGTCCTGGATGTCCGCACCATCGCTCCCCGGGAGCGCCACCCGCTGATCTTCAACACCTTCGACCGGCTGGCCGCCGGGGAGGGCTTCATCCTGGTCAACGACCATGATCCCAAGCCCCTCTTTTACCAGTTTTCCTTCGAGCGGGAGGGGCAGTTCACCTGGGAGTACCTGGAAGAGGGCCCTGAAGTCTGGCGGGTTCGCATCGGCAAGAGCCAGTAAACTTCCTCCGGGTGCTGTCGGCGGCGTTGGCCTGCCGGCAGCACCCATCCCCCCGCCGACCAGCTCCGCTGTGGGTCAACTGATGCGACGGAGCTGATACCGAACCCCCTCGCAGGGATCGGCCAGATCCACCCGGATCAGGCCGCAGAGCCCCCGACGATTCTCATAGCCATAGGGGAAGTGGAGGATGTGATCCACCGCGCCGTCCACTTCCACCGTCACCACCTCCTCGCCCAGGCGGAAGGCCAGGGTCGCGTGGCGCTCGGCGATCTGGATCTCCACCTGGGTGGTCTCTCCCCAGCCCCCATCCCGCAGGTAGGGCACCAGCAGGGTCTTGTAGCCCACCAGGCCGGGTGTTGCCTCCTCCACCTGAAGACCGCTCTCCGCGTCCACCTGGAGGGCCAGGGTGTAGGGGTAGGGGCTGCCCTTAACCCGGGCCTGGACCTGAAAGCTGGCCGGCGTGGGGCCTGGTTCGATGGGGCCGATGGGGCGGGGATCTTCCTGGGCCAGCACCCGCAGTTCCGACCGGCCGGGCTCCTGGCGCACGGCCAACCCCAGGTTGTAGAAGCCTGGCTCGGCCAGGTGCCGCACGCTGGAGACAAAGTGAAAACGGCGGCCGACGCCAAAGGTGACGTCCACCAGCCCGAAACCGTCGTAACGGGGGGAGGGGAAGGCATTCAGGTGGGCGCTGTAGGGGCCCGCGTGGGCGATGGCCCGGTAGGTGGGATCGCCTTCGATGAGGGCCGTGGGCGCGCGGTCGGCCTCCTCTGGCGTCAGGGGGGAATCGTTGAAGCCGTTGAGGATGGCCACGGCCAGGAAGGCCATGGCCAGGTTGGCGTAGTGGCCATCGGCCGTGTAGGACTCGTAGCCCACCCGGTAGGCAGGCGGCAACAGATTTTCCACTGGGCTGTAGGGGCCGTCCGGTCGCTGCCAGCGGAGGAAGGAGGCAAAGGCCCGGCGGGCGGCCTGACGGGCCTGCTCGCTCAGCGCCCCATCCCGCCCGGCCAGGAAGTTGGCGGCCAGGGTGAAGTAGGCACACTGGACGCCCAGGGTCCAGGTCTGGCCGGTGCTGCGATAGGCCGAGGCCAGGGAGCCATCCGAAAGCTGCACAGCCAGGCTCCGGCGCAGGCCGGTCACCATGAGCTCCTCCATGGCGGTACGCCACTGGCCATTGTAGCCATTGACCAGGATATCGGCCAGGTGGTAGCGGGTGAAGAGGTCGTAGGAGTTGGGATGTCCTGGCTCCTGGTAAAGGCCCATGTCCACCAGGATGTGGCTGGAGAAAAAGATCTCCAGCCAGCGGTCGATGTCGTCTAGCGTATAGCCGGAAAGCCCTTCCCGGATGCGCAGCCATTCACCGGAGAGCCAGACCATGGCCCAGTTGGAGGGCGGCTGGCTGGCAAAGGCATCTGGGATCTTCACGGCCGCGATGCGGCGGGCAAAGTCAGCCGAGCGTTCGTTGCCCTCGTCCAGCAAGATCCGGTAGGTCTTCAGAATGGGCGGCCAGAAGAAGTCCCGATGGTTGAGGCGGCGCACCGCGCCGGTAGCCCGGTGCATGGTGGAGGCGGTGGCCGGCAGGCTCGGGTCGGACACGTGGCGCAGGGAAGCGTCCAGCCCCCGGGCAGCGTTGTCCATGCGCCAGCTCCGGGCCACGGGTTCTCCCCTGGCGGCCAGCACTGCCTGGCAGAGGGCATGATAGGGTGTGCCGTATTGGGTCGGCTCGGCGAAGAAGGGGTCGATCAGCTCGCCGGATGGCTGCAGGTAGGGCGTGTAACTGTCCACGGCGGCGGTTAAGACCTGGAGCGGTGTGGGTGGTGTCATGGCCTATCCTTTCTCTGTCTGCCGGGAACGGATGATGCAAATCCAGGGATGCTCCTTGGTGCCGGCTCTCACGGCGACGGCAGCCAGATGGACGACCGTTGGGCCTGGCGGCTCAAGTCCCGCAGGGCCTCCTCATCGGGCTCGACGCCGATGCCCGGCCGGTCAGTCAGGTGGACGGCGCCGCCGTACTCCATCTGGGCCTTGTGGGGGAAGAGGAGCGATTCGTCGGTGAACTGGCTGCCGTTGAGGGCAGCCGGCCCGTTGAAGCCAAAGGCCAGGGCCACCTGGCAGACGGCCACCTTGGTGAGGAAGCCATCGGTGAGGCCGCTGACCAGCAGGGGCAGGCCGGCTGCGGCGGCCACGCCCATCTGCTGGAGGGTAGGCCAGATGCCACCGCTGCGGGTCACTTTGATGACCAGGTAATCCACCAGGCCGGCCGCGGCGTAGTGGAAGAAATCGGCCGGGCTGACGCTGGCCTCGTCCACCGCCAGGGGGATGGCCGTGCTCTGGCGCAGGGCGCGCATCTGGTGGAACTGGTCGGCGGGCAGGGGCTGCTCCAGCACATCCACGCCGATGGCCTCGAAGGCCTGGGCCACCCGCCGGGCCGCGTGGAGTTCGAAGCCCTGGTTGGCATCAGCCCAGAGAAAGCCCCCCGGCTCGATCTCCGCCCGTACCGTCTCCGCCACCTCGATGTCCGTCTCCGGGGCCACCGCGGCCTTGAAATTAAAGTGGATGAAGCCTTCAGCCTTGCCCGCGGCCATCTCGCTGCGGATGGATGCAGCGTCATGGCCGGTCAGGGTGTAGCTCAGGGCCACGGTGTCCCGTTGGTCGCTGCCGCCCAGGAAGGCGCGCAGGGTCATGTTGGCGGCTTTGGCGCAGAGGTCATGGACGGCCATGTCCACCGCGGCCTTGGCGATGGGCTGGCCGGTGCTGGGCCCCCGGCCGATGGCCCGGAAGAGGCGGCGCTGGAGCTCCCAGCGATCGGTCACCGGCAGGCCGACGATGGCCGGGGCCAGATGGTGGCGAATGGTGGAAGCCACCGTCTCCAGGGTCTCGTAGGACCACTGGGGGACGGGGCGGCCTTCGCCCCAGCCCACATGGCCCTCGCTGTCGGTGATCTTGACGAAGACGTGGGGGGCGGTGCCGCCTGCCGAACCGGCTGAGCCGGAGGCAAAGGTAAAGGTCCGGATCATGGGCAGGCGCACGGGGAAGACTTCGATCTGTTGAATCGTGGCCATCGTTCAGGTTTCCTGCAAGAGAGATGGCGGCAACAGGCCTCAAAGCCCTGTCGCCAGAGGCTGGATCTCGTCCGTGTATGTGGGTGGCGCCCGACATTCCATCGCCATCAGGGGGCGCCTGGGCTCCCCTTGCGCGCCAGCCGGATTCAGGCGGCCACCGGCTGGGGCGGGGTCGGTGGGATGACGTTCACCTGGTCAGGGGCAAAATCGCCGGGCGCCGGCGACCTCCAGGGGCCAGACGGGAGGTGTTCGGGCTGGGGCCCCGCCCCTTCGGCAGCCGGGCGCTCCTGGCCCTCTGTCTCGCCCAGGGGCGGCAGTCCCCAGGCCTGGCGCGCCCGGTCACACAGCTCGTTGCGGCGGCCATCCTGGCCGGAGATGGTGAACTCCCGGCAGACCGAAGGGCGACGCTCGTAGATGGCACACCGGACGCAGCGGCCGATTTCCCCTTCCAGGGCAATACAGCGGGGGTGGGGCTGCTCCGTGCCCCGCATGGCCCGGCGCCAGGGGCTCACCTGGACGGTCAACGCGACGGGGACTGTGCCCCCCTCCACGTCATCCCCTTCCCCCCAGTAAAACGACACCCGAAAGTACGCACAACAGGCTCCACAGCTCAGGCAAGGATTTGCTTCAGTCGTCCATGTGGCCATAGACAGAGACAAACGAGTGCCAATGACAGTCTGCCAATGACGGTTTGTCAACAGCCGATCCCAGCCCTGGGCGAATGTGGGCGCCAGGGCACAAGGTCGATCATATCATGGCCTGGATGCTGTCACAACATTGGGGAGTGCGCGGGTGTAATCCAAAAAGATCGGGGGGCAGAGCCTTCCCTACCCCCCTGTCATGCCAGGATGCGCCCGGACCAGTACAGTCTGGCGTCAATATCCCGGATCCCGGCAGAAATTCCGGGTGCCCTCTGGGTACCCTACCTCTGGTGGGAACTGTCGGCGAATTTCTGCCGGAATTTACTAATGGGACTGCTGGTAGCGCAGCTCGACGCCCACAGCCACTTTGGTCAACAGGGTGAAGACCCACGCGCCCAGGGCCCAAATGCCCAGGGTGACCGTCCACTCGACCCAGGTGGGCGAATATTCGACAAAAATGCGTCCCCAGGGTTCGGGGACGAAGCCCGGCACGATCAGCCCCATGCCCTTCTCAATCCAGATGCCCACGAAGAGGAGGGCCGAGCAGGCCAGCAGCACCGGTCTGCGCCGGCGCAGCGCGGGGACGGTCAGTACGGCGGTGGCCACGGCAGTCAGGCCCAGCGAAGTCCACATCCACGGGACCAGGGCGCTGTGTCCATCCAGCCCGAAGAAGAGGTAGATGGCGCTCTTGCTATGCTCTGTGGGCCAGTAGAACTCCTTGAACATCTCAGAGACCAGCATGATGAGGTTCACCTGGGCTGCGCCGGTGACCACCAGGCTCAGTTTCTGGATGGTGCTCGCGGTGATGGTGTAGGGCGTGGTGCGGTTGATGACCGTCAGGATCAGGATCATCAGCGCCGGGCCGGCCGCGAAGGCAGAAGCCAGAAAGCGGGGGCCCAACAGGGACGAATTCCAGAAGGGCCGGGCTGGCAGGCCTGCGTAGAGGAAGGCCGTGACCAGGTGGATGCCCACGGCCCAGAAGAGGGAGAGCACCACGCCCGGCAGGTAGACCCTGGGGTTGGGCTTGCGTCCCTGGTAGTGATGGTAGAGGATGTAAAAGGGCACGGTCAGGTTGATGACGAGGTAGACGTTGAGCACAATCACGTCCCAGGTGAGCATGGAGCGGGGCCAGTTGAAGATGCCAATGATGGGGATCATGTGCCAGAGGCGAGCCGGCCCGCCCATGTCCACAACCACAAAGGCCAGGCACATGATGAGCGCGGCCACAGCCATGCCTTCCCCAAAGAGTACCGCTCGCACGAAGTCCGTATCCTGGAAGACGTAGGTGGGCAGGACCAGCATGAGCGCCGCCGCCGCCACGCCGACCAGGAAGGTGAAATTGGAGATGTAGAGCCCCCAGCTCACATAGTCGTACATGCCGGTCACGATCAGCCCTTCCCGGAGCTGCACACTGTAGGCATACGCGCCCAGGAGCATCAGAAAGGTCAGGAAGCCCATCCAAAGGTGGTAACCCAGGCTACCGGCGGTGACGTTGTCCAGGGCATCGCGGAAAAAAGCCCCCACGGTTCGCATTCGCTCCCTCCTCCTCCCTCAGTCCATGTAGTACCAGAACTTGGGCTCGGTACCCAGATCTTCTTTAAGGCGGAAGACCTTTTTATTCTCCAGGATCCAGCGAATTTCGCTGTTGGGGTCCAGGAGGTTGCCAAAGACCCGGGCGCCGGTGGGGCAGGCTTCCACGCAGGCGGGCAGGCGCCCCTGGCGGGTGCGCTGGATGCAAAAGGTGCATTTTTCCATCACCCCCTTCTTGCGCAGGCGGTTGCCCAGGTAGTGCTGGTTGAGATTGACCTCATCTTCAGGGATGTGGGGGGTCTTCCAGTTGAAGCGGCGACCGTCGTAGGGACAGGCGGCCTGGCAGTAGCGGCAGCCGATGCACCAGTCGTAGTCCACCACCACGATGCCATCCTCTTCCCGCCAGGTGGCCTGCACAGGGCACACTTCCACGCAGGGCGGGTTGTCGCAGTGGAAGCACTGGGTGCCCACATACATGTGCCCTTCCGCCGGCACTTCGTGGTAGAAGGAATCGTCGGCCCGCTCCATGCTGAACTCGCTACCCGGGATCTCGTGGATGCGGATGTAGCGCATATCGGTGCTGCGATCCTGGTTGTTCTCCTGGACACAGGCCTTGACGCACTCCAGGTAGCCGCGGCACTTGGAGATGTTGAAGGCATAGCCATAGAGCACATTCTCACGGGGCCCCTCCATGGAGATCTCAGGACGGGTGCCCGTTTCCAGTTCGTAGAGCCGCTCCAGCCGCTGGATGGTCTCCCGCTTCTCTTCGTCGGTCATCAGGCGGTAATTGCGTTTGAAGTACTCCTCCAGCTTGAGCTCGGCCATCTCCCGGGCATGTTCGTCTCCCCGGGCGAAGGGGAGCAGGGGCGTGCAGGCCGCCTGCAGAAAGCCGAAGCCCAGCACCATGCCCATGGCCAACAGCTTGATGGCAGTGCGCCGATCCACCTGGCGACTCAAGAGATGCTCCAGGCGGGATTGGGTGGGCGGCTCGTGGGCAGGCAATTCGACCCCGGCCGTCGCCTCGGCCTCATCGCCCAGGTTGAACATCCGCTTCAGCTCGTCCCACGTGTAGGGCCTGGCTTCCTGGGGCACCTGGGCCACGTCCACATCATCGACCTGGTATTTGGAGAACATGCGGCGCACCAGGTCACGCACGCCGATCTCCTCGGCGCTGGGTCGGGGGTTGCCGGGGCCTTCGCCGGCAGGGATCCACCCCGGGGTTTCCTCAGGTCGCTTGGCTGTTCCCATCTTCATTCTCCTTCCTGGTACTGCTTCGGCGGTACGGCCGGCCAGCGAACATCCCACTGGGGCTGGTGCGGGTTGTGACAATCGACACACCCCTGCATCACCCGGGGCGGTGCCCAACCCTGGACCTGTTTGCCATGGGCCCCGCCCAGCCAATCCTCGAACTGGGTGGCGTGACACTGGGCACAGACCCCATAGCTGGCATCAAACGCCACGCTCTGCCCGGTCAGGGTCTGCAGGGTATCCATGTCGCCATCCACCTGATGACAGGTGGCGCAGGTCATGGTGGCCTGGTTCGCGTGGTCGAGGGTGATGTCCCAATGGTTCAGGCGTCCCTCCACCTCACTTTGGCTGCGGAGCGCCTCCAATGGCTGGACATGGCACTGGGAACAGGGGAACGCCGTCAGGTCATCGGTGCGCGTGAGCACATACACCTCACCGGGCACCTCGTCCTCCGCGCCGGCAGGCAGCTGCAGCAACTGATACCGTTCGGTGGCCAGCGCCGGCAGGCGGCTCACGTCCGGGGTCACGGGGGCATCGGCGTGGTGCAAAACGTCTTCCAGCCGGGACTCCCGTAGCGGCGCCTGGGCCCCGGAGCAGGCGCCCAGCCAGAGGGCCGCCATCAGGGCAGCCAGCAGCCACACACGCTTCTTCGTCATGGACGTGCCTCCTCTCGTTCCCAAACACCGTCGGTGCGGTTGGGCACGTGGCATTGGAGACAGTGGTCACGCTCCAGGTGGTCGGTGCGAATTTCGGCTGGCGCGGCCGGGCCGATGTGGCAGGCAGCGCAATTTTCCCGCATTTGGGGCGTGATCTCGTGGGGCACAGGCGGCGGCGCGCCCGGATAGGCCTCCTGGCCCAGGGCTGGCGGCGGTGCCGGTGTGAACCCATTGGAGACAAACAGGTCGTCGCCTGGGGTCAACGCCGGCACATGGCATTGGGTGCAACTGGTCAGCTCGGGATGGGGCACCCGGGGCGCATAGGCGCCCATGGGCGGCACGTAGCCGCCCGTGGCATGGCACTGGAGGCAGCTGGCGCCGCCAACAGCCATGGCATCCTCCACGGTGTGGGGAATCCAGGGCGGTGCCCCATCGTAGGCGCGCCGGGCGTAGTAGACGTCCAGCGTACGCGGCTGCCCCATGGCCGGCGCGTGTGGGTTGTAAGTGTCCCGCATCTCTTCCAGCGCGTAGAGGCTGCCGGCCTCCACATGCTGGCGTTCGGGCCGAGCCGGCGCTTCGGCAACCACCGCCGCCGGCTCAATCTCGGCCTCGGCCTGACCGGCAAGCCAGCTGGTGCCCACCACATAGGCCATGGCCGCCATCAAAATCACGGCCAGCCCGATGAAAATCACGCGATATCGGGTGCGCAGCCATGAGGAGGACTGTTCGGGTGGGGTCACGGGCTCGTGGCTCATGGGGCTACCCTCTCGATGCGCACGGCACACTTCTTATAATCCGGCTCCTTGGAGATGGGGCAGAAGGCGTCGATGGTCGCCTCGTTGATGAGCATGGCCTCATCGAAGAAGGGCACGAAGACCTGGCGCCGGGCGGGAATGCCCCGGAAATTGAGCCGGGCCGGCAGGGTAACCGCGCCCCGACGGCTGATAACCCGCACCAGGTCGCCATCCCGGATGCCCAGCTCCCGGGCGTCGTCCGGGTGCAGTTCCACGTAGGCGTGGGGCATGGCCCGGTGCAGTACGGGGACCCGGCGGGTCATGCTGCCCGTGTGCCAATGTTCCAGCACCCGGCCGGTGCTCAGCCAGAAGGGATACTCCTGGTCTGGCACCTCGGCCGGCGGTTCATAGGGGCGGAAGATGAGCCACGCTTTGCCGTCGGGCTTGCCGTAGAAGTAAAAATCATCGGCGTGTTCCGCGGCCACCGGGTCGTAGCGGGCGTTGTAGCGCCAGAGGGTCTCCTTGCCGTCCACGAAGGGCCACATGACGCCGGGGCGGCGCTTCAGCTCCTCGTAGGGGGCCATGTTGTGCTTGGGGTTGGCGTGGAAGCGGCGGTACTCCTCCCAGATGGCCTGGATGTGTTCTTCCTCACTCCAGGGGAACCACTGTTCGTAGCCCAGCCGCCGGGCCACCTGGATCAGCTGCCAGGTGTCGCTCATGGCCTCGCCCGGCGGCTCCACCATCTTGTTCCAGTGTTGGGTGCGCCGCTCCGAGTTGCCGAAGAAGCCCTCGCGCTCAATCCACATGGCCGAGGGCAGGATGACGTCGGCCACGTCGGTGGTGGGCGTGGGGTAGACGTCCGAGACGACCACAAAGCGATCTTCCTTGAGGGCACCCTCCCGGTAGCGGTTCAGCTTGGGCAGGCTGACCATGGGATTGGTGACCTGGATCCAGATGAAGCGGATGTCGCCCCGGTCCAGGGCACGGAACATCTCCACGGTGTGGTAGGTGGGTTTGTCGGGGATGTTTTCCACGGGTACGCCCCAGATCTCGGCGGCCTGTTGGCGGGCAGCTTCGCTGGTGACCGGCCCGCCGGGCAAAGCCTGGGTCAGGGTGCCCACCTCTCGCACCGTACCGCAGGCGCTGGGCTGGCCCGTGAGGGAGAAGGGGCTGTTGCCCGGCTCGGCGATTTTGCCGGTCAGCAGGTGGATGTTGTAGATCAGGTTGTTCATCCAGGTGCCCCGCACGTGCTGGTTGACGCCCATGCACCAGAAGGAGGTGACCCGCTTGTTGGGGTCGCCGTAGAGCGCGGCCAGAAACTGGATATCCTCGACGGAGACCCCCGACAGGGCCGAGACCTTTTCGGGCGTGTAGTCCTGCAGGTAGGCCACGAACTGGTCGTAGGTGATGTCGGTCATCTCGTCGTTGAAGGCGAAGTGATCCTCCAGGCCGTAGCCGATGTGGGTCTTGCCCTGCTTGAAGGCCACATGCTGGCGCACAAACTCCTCGGCCACCCAGCCGTTGCGCACGATCTCATAGCAGATGGCGTTGGCGATGGCCAGGTCGCTCTGGGGCGCCATGAGGATGGAGCGGTCGGCGGCCACGCTGGTGCGGGTGGTGCGGGTGGCCAGGTCGATGATCTGCACGTGGGGGCGCAGCCGGCGCTGCTCCAACATGCGGGAGAAAAGGACCGGGTGCATTTCGGCCATGTTGTTGCCCCACAGCACGAAGACATCGGCATGGTCGATGTCGGCGTAGTTGCCCATGGGCTCGTCCAGGCCAAAGGTGGTGAGGAAGCCGGTGACTGCGCTGGCCATGCACAGGCGGGCGTTGGCCTCCACGTTGTTGGTGCCGATGAGCCCTTTGAAGAGCTTGATCGCCACGTAGCCGTCGGGGATGGTCCACTGGCCGGAGCCGTAGATGGCCACCGCGTCCTTGCCGTGGCTATCGATGGTCTCCTGCATCTTCTGGGCCACCAGATCCAGGGCTTCCTGGACCGGCACCGGTTCCAGTTGGCCGTTGCGGCGGACGTAGGCGGTCTTGAAGCGATCTTCGCCGTAGAGGGCCAGGATGGAATGGTAGCCTTTAACACAGGCCAGCCCTTTGTTGACGGGCGAGTCGGGGTCCCCCTTAACGGCCACGGCCCGGCCGTTGCGCACGCCGATGAGCAGGCCGCAGCCCACGCCACAGAAGCGGCACGGCGCCTTGTCCCAGACGATATCGTCCTGGAACGTCTGGGCCTCCTGTGGCTCGGGGAGAAAGGACCGTGCGAACGCCACATTGGGCGCCAGGGCAGCGGCAGCGGTCATGGCCGCGGCGCCGGCCATGCGCTTCAGCAAGTCGCGTCGTGTGATCATGATCGTGAACTCCTCACTCCTCGTCCCGGTAGGCGGCGACCAGGGCCAGGCACTGGAGGCTATCCAGGGATAGCAGGCGCTGTTCGAGCCGCTTTTCCGCATCTTCGTCTGGTGTATCGGTCACTAAAATCAACAACTCCTGGTTGGTCGCGGGCATTACTTCACATTCGGGCATGGCGGCCAGGGCAGTCCGCAGGGCTGCCATCTGGGTGGGTACGGGCGTCACGAGATAACTTTTCACAGGCATGGTTTCCTCCTCCGCATTGAAAATCTGGCGCCAATCTACATCAAACAGGCGGACAGGACGCCCGCCAGCCGCGCAGGATCGATCCTGGCCACCTGGCCAGTTTATGCCCCAAGAAAATCATGAACGGCCGGGATTTGGTTTCAGCAACACTTCTGTCACGCAAGGATGCGTGACCTGCGTCTGGGGCATCCGCGACGCACAAAGCAAGTCCGGTCTCCTGGCCGGACAGGAGTACCTGCGCCTCTGTCACGCAAGGAGGCGTGACCTGCGTCTGGGGCATCCGCGACGCACAAAGCAGGTCCGGTCTCCCGGCCGGACAGGGGTACCTGCGCCTCCGTCACGCAAGGATGCGTGACCTGCGTCTGGGGCATCCGCGACGCACAAAGTAGGTCCGGTCTCCCGGCCGGACAGGGGTACCTGCACCTCTGTCACGCAAGGATGCGTGACCTACGTCTGGGGCATCCGCGACGCACAAAGCAGGTCCGGTCTCCCGGCCGGACAGGGGCTGCTGAACAGTCACGTGCACAGGTAGGAATCTGTGATATCGCTGGCTTCTGCAGTAGAATCCAGGCAGGTCCGTTATCATCCGCCATCAACAGGGACGATGAGCAAGAGGAGAACGCATGGAGATCGGCATCTACAGCTTTGGCGACCGCACGGTGGACCCGGAGACGGGGCAGTTGATCAGCCCGGCAGAGCGCATTCGGCGGCTGTTGGAAGAGATTGAGCTGGCCGACCAGGTGGGGCTGGATGTCTTCGGGGTGGGCGAACATCATCGCCCGGACTACGTGGTCTCCGCGCCGGCGGTGGTGCTGGCTGCGGCCGCCGCGCGCACCCGCCACATCCGCCTGACCAGCGCGGTGACGGTGCTCAGTTCCGACGACCCGGTGCGGGTCTTCCAGCAGTTTGCCACCCTGGACCTGATTTCCCAGGGGCGGGCGGAGGTGATGGTGGGGCGGGGCTCATTCGTCGAATCCTTCCCCCTCTTCGGTTACGATCTGGACGACTACGACGCCCTGTTTGAGGAAAAGTTGGACCTGCTCTTGAAGCTGCGGGAGTCAGAGCGGATCACCTGGTCGGGGCGGTTTCGGCCCCCCCTGAGGGACCAGGGCGTCTATCCCCGGCCCTTGCAGGATCCGCTGCCCGTGTGGGTGGCCGTGGGCGGTACGCCTCAGTCCGTGGTGCGGGCCGGCGCCCTGGGCCTGCCCATGATCCTGGGCATCATCGGCGGCCTGCCCGAGCGCTTCGTCCCCCTGGCCGAGCTCTACCGGGAGGCCTGCCGGCAGACGGGACACACGCCTCGCCTGGGCATTGCCTCCCATGGCTTCCTGGCCGACGATTCCCAGGAGGCAGCGGACACGGCCTTCCCGGCCTTCAAACAGCAGATGGACCGCATCGGCCGGGAGCGGGGCTGGCCACCCCTCACCCGCTCCCAGTTCGAGGCAGCCCGCTCCCTGCGGGGGGCAGACTTTGTGGGCAGTCCCGCGCAGGTGGTGGAGAAGATCCTCTTCCAGTACGAGCTCTTCGGCCACGAGCGTTTTTTGCTCCAGCTCACCGTGGGCACCCTACCCCACCGCCAGGTGCTGCGGGCCATCGAGCTGCTAGGCACCCAGGTGGCCCCGGCCGTACGGCGGGAGACAACAGGCCGAGCGGAACAGCGGTAGCGACGGAAATCCATGGTGCGTGGCACAGGTACCAGTAGAACGCACGGCCTTACTGGTACCTTGGTCAGTGGCGATGTAAATCGGCAACAAAAGTCACCTTCACCAACACAACCTATGCTAAAATTAACCAATGAAGATTCGTGATGTGATCAGGTTAATCGAAGAAGATGGCTGGTATCTGGTTGCTACCCGAGGCAGTCATCGCCAGTACAAGCATCCTACCAAACCAGGCCGGGTCACAATTGCTGGACATCCGGGTGACGATTTGGCACCCGGTACACTGAACAGCATCTTCAAGCAGGCACAATTACCGAAACCCAGAAAGGGTGGGTAACAATGTATCGCTTTCTCATTGTCGTTGAAAAAGCAAACGGCAACTACTCAGCCTATTCGCCCGACCTGCCAGGTTGTGTGGCAACGGGCAAGACTCGTGAGCAGGTCACGCGCAACATGCATGAGGCCATCGAAATGCACATTCGAGGTTTGCTGGAAGACAATCTGCCCATTCCCAAGTCCCGTTCTTTTGCCGAGTATGTTGCCGTTTTCCCCCAATCCGAGTCAGGCCGCTGACATCCGGTTCTACCCGGCTCAGCGGTATATTCCTCAAACCACCGGCAACACCTCTGCCCCCCGTCCCTGCTGGATAAGGGGTACGTAAGTCTCCAGTTCGGCCTGGATCTGGGGATCGGTCAAGTCGATGGTCTGGCGCCGCTCCGCGGCCATGTACGCGGCCATGACCAGCTTTGTGATCTCCAGGCCATAGCTCCAGGGCAGGAAACCATCCCGTCCGGCCAGGAAGGCCTCCGCCGCGTCCACGTTCTCGTCGGTGTAGCCGTAGAGGTCGGCCTCGTTGTGATGCACCGTCAGCAGCCCCCGGGAGGCGGTGGCCTTCTCCAGCGCCTTCTCGGCGTCGGCGATGGCGTCGGCCGCCACATCCCCGATGAAGACCTGCAGGCTGGAGGCCAGGGTGTTGATCTCGAAGGCATAGCCCGGCCCCATGCCGTCCATGAAGAGGCGCAGGCCCTGCTTTTCAAACATCCAGGAGTTGGTGAACTGGGCCTTCACCAGCTGGCCGGTCTCTGGGTTGCGGTAGGTGATCATGCCGGTGGTGAAATCCTCCGCCGGGGTCTTGCTGTAGTCCACGCCGAAACGATCCAGCAGCCGCTGGCGCCACTCGGGCAGCCCCCACTTGAGCAGGGCCACTTCGGCCGAGACGGAGACGGGCTGGAGGAAGGTGGGCGGCTTGCCCAGGGGCGTCAACGCGTACCAGCCCACGGCAATGCTGTGGCAGCCCATGTCCGAAAGGACGCCGCCCCCCTGGCGGGTGGGATCCCAGAACCAGGCTTCGTGGGGACCGCCGTGCTCTTCGGCCGAGCGGGCCAGGACCAGCGGTCCCATGGTGCGCTGCTGGGGCTCCAGCTGGGCCCGCTGGACGCGCATGGGCTTCATGAAGAGCTGATTTTCGAAATAGGCGGTGCGCAGGTTGGCCTCCTGGGCCAGTTCCACCAGACGGCGAGCCTCTCGCACGTTGCGGCCCAGGGGCTTCTCACAGATGACCCCCTTCAGGGCTGCCCCCTGCTTCACCGCCTCCACGATCTCTTCCATCAGTTCCACCCGCACAAAGTTGGGCGCGAAGATGGCGATGGCGTCCACGTGGGGGGCCATGGCGGCGATGCTGTCGTAGACCACCCCGTCCCCCACGCCGGCGGCGCGCACTGCCTGGCCCAGGGCCTCGGCATGGGCCCGGGTGCGGGAAGTCACGCCGGCGATCTCCACGTTGCGGACCTGTTTGATGGCTTCCACCTGAAAGCGGGCGATAAAACCGGCGCCCACGAAGCCAACCTTCAGCGTTTCCATGGTTGCCTCCCTGTTTCGTTCTCTTGACGGACTCCAGCCACGGATTTCACAGTACTATCTTTGGCGCTGCTGCAAAAAGGTCCAATGAGGACGCTGACCCACGCAGATGGACGCTGGTTCGGGGGATTCGCTCCTGTGTTTCTTTGCGCCTTTGTGCCCTTGCGTTCAAAAATGCCCTTTTTGCTGGGGAGTCAGCATCCTCAGATGCAGCTCCATCCCGTCTGGCCCGGCATCTGGGGATACCGGCTCCGCGTCCGAATGCAAAGGAACGGACCGGGAGCCCCCCTGGGCGCAGGGCAGGCTCAGAGCACGCAGAGCCTCTCTGAGCCTGCGACGGGTCGATTCCAGTGGGTCAGTCAACCTGGATGGCCCCGGAGAAGTTGTGGGCTCACCCGGGCTCACTCCTCCAGGCGGACTTCCCGGCCGGCGGCCTGGCTGCGGTAGATGCCGTCCAGGATGCTCATGACCTGGAGGGACTGTTCCGCGGGCACGGGCGAGGGCAGCCCCTCGGCCACGCAGCGGGCGAACTCCACGCATTCCAGCGCGTGGGGCTCCATGGTATCGTTGATGAGCTGCAGGGTGCGGTTGGAGAACTGCCGGGTCTGGTAGTGGGTCTCCATGAACTTGCACTGGGGCCAGTGGGCGCCGGCCTCGGTGCCGTAGAGCCACATCTGCATGTCCTCGCCGGGGGTGTCGTGGTGGAGCAGCCAGCTCACCTCCAGGATGAGGGTCGCGCCGTTCTCGAAGCGCACGAAGGCCGCGGCGAAATCCTCCACGTCCATGTCCTGGGGCACCGGCACGCCGCCCCACTGGCTGAAGGCGCCCTCGTGGTGGGCCAGGGGGGCCTTGGCCACGCCGCTCACGGCCACGGGCTTGGGGTTGCCCATGAACCAGAGGGTCAGGTCCAGAATGTGGACGCCGATGTCGATGCAGGGGCCGCCGCCACTATTTTTCTTGTAGATGAAGCCGGGCCGGGCCGGGATCCACCCCCGGCGCAGCATCCAGCTGCGGGCATGGTAGATGTCTCCCAGCACGCCGGTCTCCAGTTCTCGCTTCATGGCCTGGGAGCTGCCCTTGAAGCGGAAATGCTGGGCGGTCATCAACATTTTACCGGAGCGATCCCGGGCCTCGATCATGCGGCGGATGTCGGCCGGGGTGGGGGCCAGGGGCTTCTCGCAGATGACATGCTTGCCCGCGTCCAGCGCGGCCACCACCAGCTCGGTGTGGTACATGTTGGGGGTGCAGACGTCGATGATGTCGATGTCCGGGTCGTTGATGATGTCCGCCGGGTTGGTGGAGAGCCGGGTCACGCCGTGGAGCTGCCCCCACGCTTCCAGGACGGAGGGGACCACATCGCTGCCGGCGATAACCTCTGCATGCTCCGAGGCGGCCCAGCCTGGCATGTGGGTCTTGGCGATGCCGCCGACGCCGATGACACCCACTTTCAAAGTCTTAGACACAGGAAGATCCTTCCTAGGATGGATGAAACGGATATAAAACAGGCGGCCCCGGGGGCCAGGGGATGATCTGCACGGCCCCCGGGCCGCGGATCAGTGTACCGAAAGGGGGGGCAGGCCGGCAAAAGCCGCTGCCCCTGGGAGCGTCAATCCTCAGGCGTCGCTCACCACCCGCTCGCTGAACTCGCCGGTCTGCTTGTTCTTCAAGATCATCTTCAGGCGGCCGTCGGGCATGCGCTCCTGCTTGATGATCACGTGGCCGTCGTACTCCCGGCCGCTGGCCTGGATGCGCTCGGCAGTGCCACCCCGCCAGATCTCCAGCTCCACCGGCTCCCAGCGTTTGGACCGGGCGGAGCGGTAGCAGGCATCCATGATGGCGTTGACCACGTAGCCATCGTAGAAGGTCTCCCGGGGCTGGCGGCCTTCGTCCATGGCGTTGAACATGTCGGTGAACATGTCCACGTAGCCCAGCTCGCTCACCTCGTCGCCCACGGGGAAGAGCCAGCCGCTCTCGGTTTCGGCCTTCTCCGCCACATACGCGCCGCCCTGCCCCGAGGTGAAGACCTCGAAACCGGTGCGCAGGAAGTGGTTGAGCCAGATGGTGCCCTCGGTGCCGGCCACCTCGTCCCGCAGATCCATGCCGCCCCGGAAGGTCCAGCTCACCTCGAACTGGCCGATGGCGCCGCTCTCAAAGCGGATCAGGGCGATGCCGTTGTCCTCGGCTTCGATGGGGTGGACCAGGGTATCGGCCCAGCACATGACCTCCAGGGGCCGGTTGTCCTTGCCCACGAAGTTGCGGATGATCTCGATGCAGTGGCAGCCCAGGTCCACGATGGCACCGCCGCCGGCCAGTCTGGCGTCCCAGAACCAGGCGCTATGGGGGCCGGGGTGGGTCTCCCGGGAGCGGGCCCAGGTGATTTTCCCCAGCGCGCCGCTCTGGACCTGCTGCAGCGCCTTCAGCGTCTTGGGGGTGTAGCAGAGATCTTCCAGGTAGCCGGCAAAGACGCCGGCCTTCTCCACCGTCTCCAGCATGCGCTTCGCCTCGGCGGCGTTGCGGCCCAGGGGCTTGGTGCAGAGCACGGCCTTGCCCGCGTCCGCCGCCATTTGGACCAGCTCTTCGTGGAGGTGATTGGGCAGGCCGATCACCACCGTGTCGGTCTCGGGGTGGTTGATGGCCTCGGCCAGGTCGCTGGTCCAGTGGGGGATGCCCCATTCCCGGGCGAAGGCTTCGGCCCGCTCCGGCGTGCGGGAGTAGATCACGCCCACCCGGTCCCGGCTGCGCTGGCCGTGTAGGGTCATGGTGTAAAACATGCCGATGAGCCCGGTGCCCAACATGGTGACTTGATGTCCGTTCGTCATTGACGCCTCCTCACCCTCCTGCTGGGGAGGGAACCTGATGGAATTCTGGTACTCGATACAGCCACATCCGCCGTTTCGCCCCGGCGAGTACAGCCTGGCGTAAATGTCACGGCAGAAATTCCGGGTGCCCTCTGGGCGCACTCCCTCGGGTGAAAACGCTCGGCGAATCTCTGCCGGGATCTACCAGGCGAGCCCGTAGTGGGCATCGATCTCGGCCTGGTAGGCGTTCACCGCACCCGAGAGGACCTCGGCCAGGGTCACCTGGCGCCGGGCCACGGACGACTCCAGCATGGCGAAGGCGCAGGCCAGATCGTGCAGCCCTTCCTGGCCGGAGGTCTCCGGATCCCGCCCCTGTTCGATGGCCTGCAGCCAGTCCAACTGCTGGATGGCGAAGGGGTCGGTCAGGCCCAGGGGGAAGAAGCGCTCCCGCTCCTCCGGGCTCAGGTTGGCCTCGAAGTGCTCCAGCAAGGGGGTGGCACGGCCGTCGTCGTCGAAGAGCTGTCCTCCCTTGATGCACCCTTCGCTGCCCCAGAAGACGGGCGCGCCGGGAATCTCCAGGGCAGCGCCATGGCCGCCCCAGGACCAGAGCAGTTGGGCGATGGCCTCGTTCTCGAAACCGGCCACGGCCAGGTAGGTGTCGTCCACGTCCACCGGCACCTCCTGGATGATATGCCCCTGCTCGTCCCGCCGGTAGCGCACCGGCTCCAGGGTGCGGGCCACTGCGTTGACCCAGGCCACCTCGCCGAAGACGTAGCGCAGCAGGTGGAACTGGTGGACGCCGATGTCGATGGAGCCACCGCCGCCACCCTCCAGCTTGCGGTGTCGCCAGGGGGTGTCGGCCACCACCTTGTCCGGCGACCAGAGGCCGCCCAGGGAGCCGATGAGGGCCATCTGGGGTTCGCCGATGAGCCCCTTTTCCACCGCCCAGCGGGCGGCCCGGGTGAAGCGGCCCTGGCGCACGTTCTCGAAGGTGCCGAAGGTCAGCCCCCGCTCCCGGGCTGTCTCCACCATGCGGCGGGCAGCCTTCACCGAGATGGCCAGGGGCTTCTGGGTGAGCAGGTGGAGGCCGTGGGCGAAGGCGTGCTCCGCGATCTGGTGGTGGAGGGCCAGGGTGGTGAAGTCATTGACCGCGTCCACCACGCCGTCTGCGATCATCTGACGGTAGTCGGTGTAGACGTGGACCTCCACGTCGTCCTGGAAGTCGCTGACGTAGGTGTGGGGCGCGGCCAGGGGGTCGCCCGACTCCGGCGGCAGCACGGGAGGGCGGGGGGGCGGCCCTTCGCCCCGGCGGCGGAACATAAGGGCGTCTTCCTCTTTGCGGGCCACCAGCGCGGTGATGCGGAAGTTGTCTACGCCGGCCTCCCGCAGCTTCTTGTATCCCTGCAGGTGGGCGTTCAGAATACGCCCACAGCCCACAATCCCGATCCGAATCATGGGTTCCTCCTAGTAAACCGGCAGGGGCAGCGAGACCGCCTCACCGCTGCTGGCAGAGAGGAGCCCTGCCTCCAGGATCTCCTGGGCGTCCCGGCTGACCTCGGGGCTGCAGAGGCCCTCGATGGGCCGGTCGTGGCGGATGCAGTGGAGGAAGTAGGCGGTGGCGTTGCGCAGCTCCTCGGGGGACGGGGGCACCTCGATCTCCACGCCGTCCTCGTGTTCCCGGTCGGCCAGCAGCAGGCGGCCGCCGTTGCGGGGCTCCACCACCAGGGTTCCCTCGCTGCCGTAGAGGACGGCCACGTAGGAGGTGAGATGGCCGATCTGGGTCCAGGAGGCTTCTGTGATGGCGATGGCCCGGGGCCACTGCATGACGATGACCGCGTTGTCGTCCACGGTGACGTAATCCTTGAGCAGGTGGCCGACCACGCCGGTGACCCGGCTGGGCTGGCCCAGGACGGTGCGGGCCAGGGCAGCGCCGTAGCAGCAGTAGTCCATGAGCGCGCCGGCGCCGTTGAGGTCGGCGTCGTGGAGCCAGTTGTAGAAGTAGGGGGTGCAGCCCAGCTCCTTGGGGCCGGCGTGGGCGGAGCGATACTTGGTGCTGAAGACCTGGCCGATGGCGCCGCTGCGGGCCATCTCCAGGGCCTTCTGGAGCTGGGGCCACCAGGCGAAGGGCCAGTTGACCATGAGCTTCACCCCGGCCTGACGGGCTGCCGCCAGCATCTGCACCGCGCCTTCCAGATCGGCAGCCATGGGCTTTTCCACCATCACGTGCAGGCCTCGCTCGGCCGCCATGACCGCCAGCTCGGCCCCGGTGGCGTTGTCGCTGAAGACATAGACCGCGTCCAGTTCCACCGAATCCAGCATTTCTTCATAGGACAGGAAGACCTGGCCGGCGCCGTGCTCGGCCTGGACCTTGTCCAACAGCTCCTGATTGGGGTCGGCCGCGGCCACCAGTTCGCCCAGGGGAGAGGCGTTCAGATCCCGCAGGTTGCCCCAGATGTGGTCGTGGGTGAGGCCCAACACACCCACGCGCAGCTTATCGGCCATGATTACCTCCTTGGCGGTTGAGGGTTGGATGGAAGCGAATCGCTGACGATCCTGGAAAGGTTGCTGATGGTTGTTGATGGTTCTTGAACGGCGGATGAAGGGTTCCGGCTCCATTGTACTTGTTTCTGGCCAGGCTGCAAAGGAATCACGAAGCCCAGACTGGATTTTGACAGGATTTTGTAATCAACCGGGTGCCAATCTCCAGGTATAATCCTGATGGAATCGGCATCATTCTGGCGAGCCCCCGCCGGAACAACTGGACAGCCCACCCCACTGCAACCCTTTTCACGTCTGTTATATCCGCCCTCGTTGCTACCCAACGTGAACCCATGGAAATGACGAAAATCCTTGTGGTGGATGATGATCCACTGCTGCGCCAGAGCCTAGAGTTCAACCTGGAAGAGGCCGGCTACCAGGTGCGAACAGCGGCCAACGCCCGTCAGGCCCTTGCCCAAATTGAAATAGAGCGGCCCGACCTGATCCTACTGGACGTAGGCCTGCCCGACATGGATGGGCTCTCCCTGCTTCGTCTGTTACGTGATCGCTTCCCGGTCATTTTTCTTACGGCACGGCGCCGTGAACTGGACGAAGTGCTGGGGCTGGAACTGGGGGCGGAGGATTACATCACCAAACCCTTCCACAAAGAGGTACTCTTGACGCGTATACGCATGGTTCTGCGTCGAACCCAGCGACCACGGCCCGCTTCTGGGGATAGCCGGGCGATCATAGCCGGCGATCTGGAACTGGACCCCGAGGCACACACGGTGACCCTCCGCGGGCAGCCGGTTACCCTCTCGCCCCTGGAGTTCCGGCTGCTCCACCTGCTCATGAAGGCGCCCAATCGGGTGTTTTCTGTGGATGAACTGTTGAATCAGGTTTGGGGTGAACACTACATGGGTGAGCCTCAGATCATCTATGTCTACATGCGGGAACTACGCAACAAACTGGAAGCTGACCCGGGACACCCTCGACGGATCGTCAATGTCCGCGGAGCTGGGTACAAACTGATCCCCCAAGATCCATGAACACCCTGCGCAGGCGCTTCATCCTCAGCCACACCCTTCCCCTGCTGCTGGTCACTCCGTTGATGGCCCTGGTGCTTATCTACGTCCTGGAAAGGCAGATCCTTCTGATCAATCTGTCGACCCAGTTGGAACGGCAGGCCACTGTTCTGGCTGAGGTGTTGCAGGATTCACCCGACCTGTGGTCCGAAGCGGGGCTGGCCCAATCCTTTGTCAACCGCTTCAGTCGCCACCTGACCGCGAACCTCTCCCTCCTACGGCCCGATGGGACCATTCTGGCTTCCAGCGATACCGGTGAGGCAAGGCCAAGTGCCTCCGGCAGCAGTGAAGTGAATGTGGAGCTCCTTCAGCTGGGCAAGCGACAGGTCATGGTCAACTACAGCCAGAACCCGGGCGAGGAAATCGTGGAAGTGATCGTTCCTGTTTTTCAGCCAGGGGGCGTGGTTGGCGCCATTCATCTGACTCAACGACTGGGACCGGTTTACCCCCGCTTTCAGCGACTGCGCACGTTCGTGTTCTGGGCCCTGCTCCCTGGATTGTTCCTGGGTGTTCTGATCGGCCTGGTGCTGGCCCACTTTGTGGAAGCGCCGATGCAGGAGCTCAGTCAGCAAATCGGCCGGATGGCCAGCGGAGACGCCCTGGTCGCCCTGCCAGAACCGCAGCCGACCGAACTGCGGACGCTGGTCCGCACCTTCAATTCCCTGGTGGATCGGCTACAGACCCTGGAAGCCAGTCGTCGTCAACTGGTGGCCAATCTGGTACACGAAATCGGCCGTCCTCTAGGTGCACTCCGCTCCGCGGTGGATGCGCTCCAGGGAGGTGCAGGGGCCGCCCCGGAGCGCCGCAAAGCCCTGTTGGCCGGGGTGGATACAGAGCTTCAACATCTGGAACAACTTCTGGAGGAGTTGGCTGAGGTGTACGCCCGGAAGGAGAACGAGCTGCGAAGGCTGCAACTGCGATCCACCAGGCTGACAGACTGGCTGGGGACTGTCCTGGCCCCGTGGGAGGAGGCAGCCAGACGCAAGGGCATCAGCTGGCAAGTACACCAGCCAGCCTCGCTGCCAACGGTGACCATCGATCCAGTCCGTCTGGGCCAGGCTCTGGGCAATCTGCTGAGCAATGCGGTCAAGTACACTCCCCCTGGGGGGGCCATTGCAGTCATCGTACACAGCGAAAGGGACATGGTCAACATTCAGGTGCGGGACACGGGACCGGGGATTCCATCGGCCGAACAGGATCGGATCTTTGAACCGTTTTACCGGTGGCCTTCGGAGCATCACTACCAACCGGGGATGGGCCTGGGGTTGGCCATCGCCAGGGAATGGGTGCGGGCCCATGGTGGACAGATCCAGGTTGAGAGCACGCCTGGCCACGGGAGCACCTTTACCATTTCCCTGCCCTTGACATAAAGCCGCTAGAGAGGCCATCAGATACGAGCTGTTCAGCCCTGGATAACGCGAAGGGGGAGTCTGCCTCGAGGCAGACTCCCCCTTCAGACTGCAGATCCGGCATGGACACTGGACCTGCAGTTTCATGGGCACCACATCGCAAGGCGATTCGGTGTTATCTTGTGAAGTTAAAGTTGGCCAGTTTGGCAGCAGTCCCATCATTCAACAGAACAATCAACTGCCGGCAGGTCCCTCCCCAACTTCGGTCCGTCTTCCAGGCATAGACGTACATGTCTTTGCTGGGTTCGTAGCTCAGCATGCTCTGGCCAGCAGTGACGGTCTCCTCAATGTCGGAGACGAAGGTACCCGTCTGGCAGTCGATAATCTGGGACTTTGGGTAGCCTGGGGCAAAGATGGCCAACCCCTGATTTCCGCCCAGGCTGAACTTGACGGGGATGGCGCTGCCCGCTTTCACCCTGTTCAGAGTAGGCAGGTTGTCCACAGGCTGGAAGAAGCCGTTCCAGTTGTAGATGACGCTGTACGTGACACTGGCCGAACTGCCATTGCCCGCATAGTCCAGGGCACCGGCGCACGTGGCGGTAAATGTGCCCACGTTACCATTGCCTCCAGTGATACTCAACGTGGCCGGCACTGCCACGCCGGACAGGGTATCACTGGTACCACAGCCAACTGTGGGGACGGCACCAGCGTAGTAGAAGGCACCCTGGGAGACACCGGTGACCGTCACCGCGGGCGGGGTTTTGTCGATGTTGATGCCACCCACCACGGCCGATGCGCTGTTCCCCGCATGATCCACCGCGGTTCCCACCACCGATTGGCCTGCACCTTCACTGCTCAAAAGCTGATCGGGCCCACAAGATGCCACACCCGACAGATTATCCCCACAGATGAAAGAGACGGTAACATCACTGTTATTCCAGCCGTTGCCATTGGGTCCTGGCGAAGCCGAACCAGAGATGGTCGGTGCCGTGGCATCCCGCATGATGGTCACCGACTGGGAAGCCGTTCCACCAGCGCTGGTAGCCGTGCATGTGAACGTCTGACCGGCTGTATCCACATTGATGGTGGCCGGATCGCACCCGCTCATGGAGGAGATGGCGGACTCTGGATCGATGACGATCCAGCTTACCTGCACGTCGCTGACATACCATCCATTGTTGCCCAGGGTCCCCACCACCTGGGCGCTGATGACAGGGGGCGTACTGTCAGGCGGAGGCAACACATGCAGCGTAAAGTCCGCCTGATTTCTGTAGGTGCCGGGACCGGGATCGGCAATGTTGGCAACAGTAATGGCGTAGTTGCCCGGCACGCTGGCGCTGAAGGTGACCGGTTGGAAGACATTGCATTGGGTGAATACCAGCGTGTTGGCGGACGCCGTCACACCGGGCGGAATGTTCAATGTAATCGTGGCAGGGGTACCATCGCTGGCATTACAGCCCGGCTGGCCGTCACCGCCCGTTGCGTTGATCCGATAGGAAACGGTGGTGTTACCGCCGGCCACGATGGTATCGTTCCCTCCAACAATTACGTCGTTGATCAAATTGTCGGCCAGAACAGCCAGGGGCAGCGCGAGCAACATCAAAGCCAAAAACAGGCTACCCAAAGCGATTTTCGGGACTTTGTAGAACTCTCCCATAAACCGTTTCACTGTTTTCATTTCCTTTCTTCATATCCAATGACTTTCATGACTATACGCGTTATCCAGGGTTTGCTGGATAAACGATTCTCTCAGGCAAGAGAATAGCATGGGGCAGCTCCTGGCATCTTTAACAGACTCTGAGGGTAACCTAAGGAATGTCTAAGTGGCCGGGCTCCTGTGGCCAGTCCACTCGTTGGCCAGCTGTGCCCGATTCTGGATGCTCTTTGGCACCTGGCATGCACACTTAGGAGAAATTTAGGATTGCTTGAGGTGGCACTAAAGACTGGGGTGCTTGGCCCCGTGGTATGATCCCTCAGGCTCATCCTGGAGCCTAACCCTGGAATAGACCGATATCTGAAGCGGCCCCTGTCTTTACCCGAGCAGCCAGGTTGCCCCATGGATAGATAACCATGGAAAAGATCGACCGCATTCTTCTGTTCCTCCTCATCATGACCGCCGTCTCCTTTGCCTGCCTCTTATTTCTGATCTTGCGATAAGGCCTGTGGCCACAGACTGCCAGCCCCCCACAATCAGCCCAACGCCTGCCACAGAGAATCCTGGCACCGCCCGTATACCCTGAGCGGCACCAGCGCCGGCGATGCAATCTGGGTAGCTGCGGAGAGCTACTATCCGGGTGAAGGGAGCAGCCAGACGAAAAGGAATGAGTATGAGACCGGCCCAGATCCCCCATCAAAAAAACAGGCCGGCGGCAATAATATTGCCGCCGGCCCGCCCTGTGCCCGACCATGGATCGCCCTGGCCGGGGCGCTCTGCCTAGAAAAAGTCCCGATAAGGCTCCGATTCCACCGGAGTAAAGTCCAGGGGAGGATAGCGGCGTATCACCTCCTCCCGCAGATCCACCCCCCAACCGGGCCCGTCGGGCACGATGCAGGCGCCATCCACGATCTGGAGCGGTCGGTCCAGGACCTCATTGTACCGGTCCAGGTGGTTGATGAAGAGCTCCTGCATGAAGCCGTTGGGGATGTTGATGTCCAGGTGTAGGCTGGCCACGGTGGAGATGGGACCGTTGGAGTTGTGGGGCGCCACGGTCACGTAGTAGGTCTCGGCCGCGGTGGCGATCTTTTTCAGCTCAGACATGCCGCCGGCGTGGCAGATGTCGGGCTGGATGATGCCCACCGCGTTCTTCTCCAGCAGGCTGCGGAACTCCCAGCGGGTGTAGAGCTGTTCGCCGGTGGCCACGGGCACCCGCACGCTGTGGGCCAGGGCGGCCATGGCATCCACGTTGTCGAAGAGGATGGGCTCTTCCAGCCAGGCGATGTCGTAGGGTTCCAGCTTCTGGGCGACCCGGCGGGCACTCCAGATGTTCAGACGCCCGCGGATGTCCACGCCGATCTCGCAATGGGGACCCACGGCTTCCCGCACGGCGGCCACCCGGGCCACGCCCAGCTCCAGCCGCTCTGGCGTGATGACCTGGGCGCCCCGGAAGGGGTAGAGCTTCACGCAGCGGTAGCCCTGGGCCACCGTCTTCGCCGCCTGACGGGCGTACTCCTCCGGCGAATCGGCGCCGGCAAACCAGCCGTTGGCGTAGAGGGGAACCGTCTCCCGCACCTTCCCGCCCAGGAGCTCGTAGACCGGCACTCCCAGCGCCTTGCCCTTGATGTCCCACAGGGCCAGGTCGATGGCGCTGATGGCGCTCATGGTCACCGGGCCGCCGGTCCAGGTCACCCGGCGATGGAGGGAGGTCCAGATGTGTTCAATCTGAAAGGGATCTTTGCCGATGAGAAAGCGCTTGAAGGCCTGAAGCTCGGCCATCAGGGCCTCGTCCTTGTACTGGGCGCTGGCTTCGCCGATGCCGTAGAGGCCGGTGTCGGTGTAAATTTTGACGAAGGTCCAGTTGGTGGCGGCCGCGTGGGACGCGGCCATGCGCAGGATTTGCAGGTCGGCGATCTTCATGGTAACTCCCATTTTATGCGTTATGCGGGCGTGGTCAGAGATAGGCTTGGGCTGTTCCTGGCTGATTTCGGGTGATTGGCGTGGAATTGGGTCGCCGGCCTGGCTGCAGGTAGCTCTGCATGAGATCGTGGCCGGCCTTGGGCCGATGATTAAAATCATCGGCTGGCGCACCTCAAGTGCGTTAAAACGCACTCCCCGGGGCGGATGGCACCCGGCTTGAATCCGTTTCCAACCGATTTCCTGCCCCAGCGAGGCCTCGTCATCGGGCGGATGGATGTATCACGGTTGAATGGGATCCTACCTGGCCGCACGGGCCGGCAGTCTTTTCACTTTACCCGATCCCCAGGGTGTTGTCAAACAAACATTGTTAACAAATGACAATTTACGCCTTGTCTTTGTCCCATTTCTGTGCTTCAATACGGAGAAATATATACGAATATATACGGAGAAATGCAACCCATCATCTTTGCAGATTTCATTCGATCCACAGATTCCACAGAACCGACATGAGCCATATTACCATCTATCGGAGCATTCCCGAACAGATTGCAGCGCGACTCCAGCAGGATATCCTGCTGGGCATCCTCCAGCCGGGCCAGCCCCTCCGGGAGCAGGACCTTTCCAGCGAATTTGGCGTCAGCCGCGGCCCCATCCGGGAGGCGTTTCGGCAACTGACGGAGCAGGGGCTGCTTACCCTGGAGCCCAACAAGGGCGTGCGGGTGGCCCAGTTGCCCAGCCCCAAGGTGCGGCCCCTCATCGCGGAGCTGCGCCGGAAGATCGAACTTTTCGTCCTGGAAAATATTTTTGAGCGGATTACCGAGGCCGACCTGGCCGCCTGGGAGGAGATCCTGGAGGAGATGCGGCGGGCGTGCGAGCGGAATGACCTGCGCAGCCTGGTGGAGCAGGATCTGCGCTTCCACCGGGCCATCATCCAGAGTCACGACGACGAGGGCCTCCTGATCCTGTGGCAGCCCATCGCCTTGCGCATGTTGATGCAGTACAACCGCTTCACCGACCTGATGGACAGCTACCACGAGCACAGGCGCATCCTGGATGCCATCCGGGCGCACGACAAAGCCGCCGCGCTCCAGGCCCTCCAGGAGAATATCCAGTAGGCCTGGGGCGCGGTCTCCCTGGGGGTGGCCTGGGAAAGGGTCACCCCTTTCTTTCTCTGACTTCACCGTTTCCTCCCACCCCATCCTTCGCTGCAAAAAAGGAGAAGAACTGTTTTTTCGTTCCCCTTGACAAGCCCCCCGTTCTGCGCGACAATGTGACCATCCGGTCATATGACTGGCCGGTCACATTGCCGTCCATCGCTTGTCAACGAAAACCAGGAACCCAGATGCCCAAGGAAACCTTCTTCAACCTGCCCGAGGAGAAACGCCAGCAGATCCTGGACGTGGCCATCGACGAGTTCGCCAATCACGACTACGGCAGCGTCTCCATTTCCCGCCTGGTCGCCCGGGCCGGCATCGCCAAGGGCAGCTTCTACCAGTACTTCGAGAACAAGGAAGATCTCTATATACACCTGCTCGAATTGCTGGCCGAAAAGAAAAAAGCCATGTTTTCCCTCGACCATCCAGATCCAGAGCATGTCGGCATCTTCAGGTATCTCTACTGGGTGGTCGAAAACGCGCTCCATTTTGAGCTGCGCTATCCGGAACTGGTTCGTCTGGGCTACCGCGCCTATGCCGCCCCCCACACCCTCCCCCAGGCCGTCCAATCCTGGCTCCAATCCCAGGTGCGACAGGAATCCATGGCCTTCTACCGACGCCTGGTGGCGCTGGGGCAGGAACAGGGCGACATTCGACAAGACCTCAACCCGGATCTCGTCGCCTCCATCTTTGAGATCATCTTCACTTCCCTGAACCAAACCTTAATAGGCTACATTGCTGAACATATCGGCGGAGAGCAAGAAGATCAGCCCCTGTTTATCCGTGAAGAGATCCTGACGTTGTATCACCAGGCATTGAACATTTTAGAGCGGGGTCTGGCGCCCGCGCCGCCCGCCCCGACATCGACGGACCAGCCTGTCTCCGAGGAGGTCATGTCATGAGCAAATCGTTTGATGTGGCCCGGGAACGGGCCCTGCCCGCGCCGGTCCTGGGACGGGCCGGGGTGCCCTATCGCCTGGCCGAGATCCGACTCGCCTGGCGCAACATGTGGCGCAACTGGCGCCGCACCACCATCGCCGTGATCGCCATCGTCCTGGGCCTGATCCTGCTGCTCTTCATGGACGGCCTCATCGCCGGCTCCGACCAGGCCATCTTTGGCAACGCAGTGCGCCTCTACGGCGGCAACATCCAGATCCACGCCGTGGGCTTCCGGGAGAAGGCCACCCGCCTTCCCATGTTGCCCCTGGAGAACGCCGACCTGGTGGTGCAGACGGCCCGCGCCCAACCCCAGGTGACCTTCGCCGCCAAACGCATCAACACGGTGGGCATGGTCAGCAGCCGGGAAGGCACCTACGCCGTGGCCATCACGGGAGTGGAACCGACGGTGGAGGCCTCCTACAGCCTGCAGGCCGAACATATCGCCGAGGGCCGTTACCTGCTGCCCGATGACGGCGACGCGGTGGTCATCGGCCGAGCGCTGGCCGACCTGCTGCAGGTGGGCGTGGGCGACCGGATCACCCTGGTAGGAAAGAGCCTCTCCGGGACCATGCGCCAGCGCACCATGACCATCGTGGGCATCTACGACCTGGGCATGGCCGAGGCGGAAAAGCTCTCGGTCTTCATCACCCTGGAGGAGGCCCAGACCCTCTACAACCTGCGGGACCGGGTCACCGAAGTGACCATCGGCCTGCAGAAGGTCGGCCAGGAGCAGGAGGTGGTGGCCGCACTCCGGCGCGCCTTCCCCGAACTGGAGGTGGACTCCTGGGCCACCCTGCGCCCGGAGCTGCGCCAGACCATGGATATCAAGGCGGCGGTGAGTAGCTTCTTCGCCTTCACCGTCATCCTGATCGCCGCCATCGGCATCCTCAACCTCATGCTCATGGCCGTCTTCGAACGCACCCGGGAGATGGGCGTTCTGGCCGCCATCGGCATGAAGGGCCGCCAGATCATGACCCTCTTCCTGTGGGAGGGCACCCTGATCGGGGTGGTCGGCGCAGTAGTGGGCTGTGGGCTGGGCACCCTGGTGCTGGTGGCACTGAACCAGATGGGTGGCCTCGACTTTTCCTTCGCATCCGGCATGGGCGAAATCGGCGCGCTCATGGCCACCCGCATCTACTTCAGCTTCTCGCTGCCAGGCATCCTCAGTCGGGGGCTCATGGTGGCCATCATCGCGGCCCTGGCCGCGCTCTACCCTGCCTGGCAGGCCGCACGCCAGGAGCCGGCCCGGGCCCTGCACCATCTCTAAGCGGAAACGCCAGGTCTGCAACGCGCGGCGCATCTGGGGCCGCATTTGTGACGGAGAATCCATCATGGCACTCAGCAAACTTTGGCTCATCGCCTATCGGGATCTGGGCCGCAACCGACGGCGCTCCTTCTTTTCCTTGATGGCCGTGGCCTTGGGGCTGGGCCTCCTCATCCTGCTGAACGGCTACCAGACAGGCGTCATCGAGGAGACGCTCCAAAACGCCATCCGCCTCCAGACCGGCCACGTCCAGATCCGGGCGGCTTCCTACCAGGAAGAAAAACTGCCCCTGAAATGGGAGGATCTGCTGGACGAGCCGGAGAGCCTGGCCGCCCAGGCGGCGGCGCTGCCGGAGGTCAAGTCGGCCGCGCCGGTGCTCTGGGCGACGGCCATCCTCAACACCCGGGAGGATTCGGTGGGGCTGCGCCTCTACGGCATCCAGCCAGAGGCCGGGCTCTACGATCCCCTGCGGGAATCCCTGGTCGCCGGCAGCTACCTGGCGGCCGATGACCGGGGCGGCATCCTCATCGGCCAGAAACTGGCCCGGGATCTGAACATCGCCGTGGGCCAGGATGTGAGCCTGGCGGTGGTCAACGCGGACGGCCAGCCCGACGAGGTCATCTTCACCGTGCGGGGTATCTTCGCCACCGGCGTCCCCGCCTATGACGAAAACAGCGTGCTCATGCCCCTGGCCCGGGCCCAGGCCCTGACCCGCACCGACAATCACGCCAGCGCCATCGTCATCATGCTCCACCGCCAGTCAGATGCGCCCCGGGTGGCTGCCCAACTGCAGCAGCCCGGGCTCACCACCCTGACCTGGCGCGAGCTGAACCAGGTCTTCTTGCAACTGATGGAGACCGGCCTGGGCTTTTACTACATCCTGGACGCCATCGTCATGCTGGTGGTGGCCGTGGTCATCGCCAACACCCTGCTCATGGCCGCCTTCGAGCGCATCCGGGAAATGGGCATCCTGGCTGCGCTGGGCATGAAGAGTCGCCAGATCATGCTCATCTTCCTGCTGGAGGCTGCGATCCTGGGCATCGGCGGCATCGTGGTGGGCGCAGTGCTTGGATCCGCCGGCGTGGCCTACCTGGCCACGGTGGGCATTCCCCTGGGCGACGAGATCGCCGCAGCTGCCGGCGGCATCCCCATCGGCACCACCATCCACGGGCGTTTTGCCCCGGGCCTGTTTGCCTGGCTCTCGTTGTGGACGCTGGCCATCATCCTGCTGGCGTCCCTCTATCCCGCCTGGTTCGCGGCCCGGCAGGAGCCGGCGGAAGCCCTGCGGGCCCTCTAGAACCGGGAGAGGGATCCTGTACCGCTGTCACGCAAGGATGCGTGACCTACGGACTCCGGACTCTGGACTTCAGACTCCGAACTTCGAACTCGTGTGTACCAGCCGGACAGGGATCTCTACCGCTGTCACGCAAGGATGCGTGACCTACGGACTTCGGACTCTAGGACCAGGCGCACCCTTTGTTGACCGACAGACATGGCCGGACATCGGCACCCTATGCAGGAGCACCATGATGAACATGATTCAAGTGATCGACGTCACCAAGACTTACAAGATCGGCGAAGTAGAGACCCGGGCCCTCAGCGGCATCACCCTGGAGATCGCCGCCGGTGAGTTCACCGCCCTGGTGGGGCCGTCTGGCTCCGGCAAGACCACGCTGTTGCAGATCATGGGCTGCCTGGACCGGCCCGACAGCGGTACGGTCTACGTAAACGGCCAGGACGTCACCCGCCTGGGCGCGGACCAACGGGCCGACATCCGGCGGCAGGAGATCGGCTTCATCTTCCAATTTTTTGCACTGGTGCCGGTGCTCACCGCGTACGAAAATGTGGAGCTGCCCCTGTTGCTCAGCGGCCTGGATGCCCGGGAGCGGCGGGAGCGAGTGATGGCCATGTTGGACGCGGTGGGGCTGGCCGACCGGGCCCACCACCGCCCCGACCAGATGAGCGGCGGCCAACAGCAGCGGGTCGCCATCGCCCGGGCCCTGGTCAAACGCCCCATCATCGTCCTGGCCGACGAGCCCACGGCCAACCTGGACACGGCCAGCGGCGAGCAGGCCATGGCCATCATGGAGCGGTTAAACCGGGAAACTGGCACCGCTTTCGTATTCTCCACCCACGACCCCCGGGTGATGGCCTATGCCCGGCGGATGGTTCGGCTGGTGGATGGCCGCATCGTGGAGGACAGCGAGGTGGCCGGCGACGGGAAAGAGAAATCCCCGACGGTCCTGGCCCAGGAGGGGGCGGGCGTCTGATGTCCAACAAGGTGAGTGGGCTGGTGCTACTGGCCCTGCTTCTGTTGCTGGCAGGCTGCCGCAGCCAGCGGACTCCCGAGCAGGCGGCGCCCGTGGCCAACACACCGGGGACCACAGCCCTGCCAGCCAGTGGCCAGGGAGGCGTGGTGCTGCCGCCTGTGGGCAGCACCACGGTACGGGCATCGGGGAAGGTGGTGCCGGCCCGGCACGCGGTGTTGAGCTTTGTGACGGCCGGGCGAGTCCAGCAGGTGGCCGTGGAGGTGGGCGACCGGGTGGAGGCCGGCGCGGTGCTGGTCACCCTGGACGACGCCGCCGCGGCGGCGGCCGTCTCCCAGGCCCAGGCAGCCCTCTACCGGGCCCAGGCCCAGGCCCAGGCGGCCGCGGAGGTGGCCGAGGCCGAAGCGGCCCTGGCCCGGGCCCAGGCCGAACTGGCCAACACCCGGCTGCGCGCGCCCTTCGCCGGCACCGTCACCAGCATCCACGTGAGTGTCGGCGAGGTGGTCCAGCCTGGCCAGCCCATCCTCACCCTGGCGGACCTGGACCACCTGCAGGTGGAGACCACGGACCTGAGCGAGCGGGACGTGGCCCGGGTGACCGTGGGCCAGGCGGCCACCGTCTTCGTGGAGGCTTTAAACACAGAGATCCCCGCCCGGGTGGTCCGCATCGCGCCTGAGGCCACCGTGATTGGCGGCGACGTGGTCTATCCGGTGCTGCTGGAATTGGAGAACCCGCCGCCGGGCCTGCGCTGGGGCATGAGCGCCGACGTAACCATCCCCACTGATTAAGCAATCACCTCCAACACCTGCCCTGCTTCCAGGTGAATTGCATCGGCCAGGTGGAGGGTGTTGCCCTCCTGCCGGAAGGCCACGGGACGGCCATCCACGTGGACGGCCTCTGCCGTGGCATGGGCCAGGAAGGAGAGCGCCAGTTCCCGCAAGGGCAAGTGGCCGTACAGCACCCGGAGCTCGACCCGGCCCGGCGTCTGTTCGAACTCACCCCAGCCGGAATCCAGGGACCAGAAACTGCGGAAATGGCCATCCCGGGTCTGGACCGGATGGAAGCCCAGGCGGCCATGCACCAGGTCAAATTGGAAGCCGGCGAAGGCCAGCAGCAGGGCATAGGAGGCCATGGAGCGGGCGTAGTTGCTGCCGCACTCGAACTCGTTCCAGGGGTTACGGCGCTCGCCATCGTAGCGCCGGCGCAGGGCCTCCACCGCGGTCATGCCTTCTTCCACCAGCCCGTTCAAGATCATGTGGCTGGCGGCCGCGTATTCGAAGCCGTTCATGGTCTCCTGGGCATAGGGCGCGGGGATGGCGGGCTTCTGGGCGCCCTCGGGCCAGGCGCAGATGACCAGCCCGCCTTCGTCGTTGAGGCAGTAGATGCGGCACGGGTTGTAGACCTCGCCCATGACTGGGATGAAGTTGTACTTGAAGATGGCCCGGTTGGCCTGCTTCACCTGTTCCGGATCCAGCACCTCGCCCAGGCCGTAGAGGGAGGCGTGCCACTGGCCCAACACCTGGTCGATGCTGGAACCTTCCCCGATCTGATATTTGATCTCCTGCTTCTCCTCGTTCCAGTAGGCATCCAACACGTTGCCGCCCTGGAGCACCGCGCTGTCAGTCAGATATGGCTCCAGGAGGGAGCGATCTTTAAGGTTGATGCGCTGGATGTAGTACTCGCCGTTGAAGAGGTTGGCGTCGGTCCACGCCTTGCCCCGGGCAAAGATGGCCCGGTACTCCGCCGCGGTCTCCGCCTCGCCCAGGTATTCGGCCATCTCCGCGCCCGCCTTCAGGGCGGCCAGGTACATGCTGGTGAGCCAGGAATTGGGGCCGAAGAGCTCCATGTCCAGGGTGTGATGCTGCCGCCCCCAGAGCACGCCCGTCTTGTCCGGGTCCCAGCGGTCCGGGTTGTCCGGATGCCAGGCGTATTCGATGGAGCGTTTGACTGCGGGCCAGAGGCTGCGCAGCCACTCGTCGTCGCCGCAGATCTTCCAATCCCGGTAGGTTTTGAGCACGCCACCGAACTGACCGTCGGCACAGGGGCGGAAGTGCCACTGGCCGGAGCCCAGGGGAAGCTGGAGGCGGAAGGGCATGCCGCCGTCCTCCCGCAGGTTGTAGCGGTAGTCGGCCTCCCGCATGGAACGTTCCAGCCTGGGAAAGAGGAAGGGCAGGGCCTGGGCGTAGTTCCAGACGTGGGTACAACTCCCTTCGCAGCAGCCGGCGTCGGGGTGGCAGCCTTCCCAGCCATAGAAGGTGCCGTCCTCCAGGCGCAGCACCGTGGGCGACTTGAGGATAGCCAGATTGGCGGAGATGGCGTCCAGCGCGGCCGGCGGCAGGGTGGAGGCGAAGAGGGCCTCCTGGAAGCGCCGGGTCTCGCTCCAGAGGCGATCCCACTCCTCCAGGGCGTAGCGCGCGCTGGCCATGGAATCGGGCCAGAGGGTGGCGTAGTAGTTTTTCCAGCCCGGCGCCTGGGCCCGGGCGGGGTTCCAGTAGTTGCGGCAGTTGGGGAAATTCCAGGCAATGACAAAGCGGATGGCCCGCTCCTCCCCGGGTTGAAGCCGAAAGTGGACGGCCAGGAGCCCCTCGTTGCGGTCGCCGGTTTTTTCTGGCGGGTAGACCCGGTTCTGGAAGGTACCGGGCCGGGTGAAATCCTGCCAGTACATCTCCAGGCTGTCGAACCAGGCGCCCCGGAACCAGTACTGCTGCCAGCTCAGGTGGGTGTCCGCGGCCAACCCGGCGTCGGTGGCCAGGGTCAGGTCGCCGTAGTCGGGTGCGTCTGGGGTCAGGCTGTCCGTGGTCAGGTGCAGGGTGTCTCCCCACTCCTGGCGGGAGACGGTGTTCAGATTGTTGGCCGGCAGGGGATTGGCCAACACCCCGGCCAGGGTGTAGGTCAGGGGGCGGTCGGTCGTGTTGGTGACGGTGAACTCGAAAAAGGCGGCGGGGATGCTGGAATCCCGGTCGTTGAGGGGAATGAAGGGATTGAAGGCCCGGAGCATCACCTGGCCGGGGAATTTTTCATGGTGGTAGGTGAGTTCAGCCAGGGGGAAAGTCCCCCGGAAGTCGACGCGGCGGAAGTGGGGCAAACCGGTGAGATACTCCCGGCGGGGTCCCCAGCCGAAGGAATTGAAGCGAGGTCCCTGGAGTTCCCCCTGGTAGGGTGGCGGCAGGTCGCCATGAAGCACCCGGGCATCCAGCACCTGGTCGTCTGCCTCGGCCTTGATGGCGAAGTGGGAAAAGCCGTTGACGCTGCCCTTGTTGGGGCGGTTGAAGATCTCCCAGTCAATCAGGCGGCCGTTGCCGGCCAGGCCGATACAACCCGAGCCGATCCCGCCCAGGGGGAAGCTGATCTGGCTGGTCTTGGCGCCGCGGTAGAGAAATGGGTCCATGGTGAAGGGTCCTTGTAAGTGTAGTAGGCTGGCAGGATGGATCTGTAGCTTATCCGGGCAGAGGTCCGATGGAGGTGGCATAAGGGTAACAAAAGGCATGGGCGACTGTCAATGAAAACAGTCGCCCATGCCCTCATAAAGGAACAAGAAGTTACCGTTACCGCCTTACAATAGGCAGATAAATCTGTTGCAGCTCTGTCGGCGGCTCAGTCACTACCCCGCCGACGACGGCGTTGGAACGGCCATCGGCGCTCCACAGGCCATTTTCCAGGCTGCGGGCCTGAACGACCACGTAGTAGGACTGTCCGGCTTGCAGGCGCAGATCGGTGCGCTCGACCTGATTATCTGCCGTATAGGTCCACCCCAACACATCCCGCCCGCCGGGAAAACTCCCAATGGCATACCGGTAGAGATCCACCTTGTCGCCGGCGACCGGCGTCCAGTTGGCTCGGAGATGACTCAGGCGGCCATCGGTCTCCGCCTGGACCTGGGGTGGGTGGGGTCGCAGGGTGGAGACAGCCGTGCCGAAGTCCACTTGAAACGTCTGCCCTGTACCCGCATAGGCGGGCATGCCCTCGCTGTCCATGGCCCCCTGGACTTCGGCCCGGTAGCTCCCTGGCAGGATCTGAGGGGTGAAGTCGTAGCTGGCCTGGAAACGGGTGGGGGAAAGCCACTGGCCGTCGGTGAAGCTGTAGTCCAGCCCGCCCCAACGGACGTATAGACGGTCTCTGACATACCACAGGTTCCCTCGGGTGTCCATGATAACTGGTCCTCCCGGTTCCGGCTGGATGTCCATCTGGGACCAGTTCTGGCCGTCAAACACGAGGATCTGCTGGGAACATGCCTTCATCCAGATGCGGCCTCGGGCATCCTCGGCAAGCCAGGAAACCTCGCAACTCAGAAGACCATTGGTCTCACTGGGTCCGTAGAAAGTCCAGCCCGCGCCGTCATACATGGCCACATACTTGCGCCGGTTCCAGTCGGGCTCATCGTACCGGTCCAGGGCCACCCATACCCGGCCTTGGCTGTCGGCGAAGAGGTCGGAAAACTGGCTGGTAGGCAGGCCACTGGATTGATTGTATGTCCGCCAGGTCACGCCATCGAAGACGCTGAGGCCTTGCTCGGTGCGGAACCACATGCGCCCCTGGCCGTCGCGAGCAATAGCCATGACACTGTTGTGGACCAAACCTTCCGCTGTGGTGAACCGTCGCCACTGGACGCCGTCGTAGCGCCAGGCGCCGTTCCATGTGCCGAACCACATGTTCCCCTGCAGGTCTTCCCCAATGGAAGATATCCCTTCCATCCAACCCCCGGGCGTGATCTGGGCTGTGTAGGTGAGGACAGTGGCACCCTGCAGCCGGTACAGTCGAAGGTCATTGTCGTTACGAGCGAACCACACATCACCATTGCTCGCACCATAGATGGCATTGATGGTACCCGTGATGCCTGCCTGGGCGTACCAATCCCTGCCATCGTAGTACCGGACGCCGGGATGCGCCCACCCGCCGGCCACCCACAGGCGACCGATGACATCCACCGCCATGGCCTGCACCGGATAATCCAGCATCTGTGCCACCGTACCCCGCCGTGCATCATGAAAAAGGGCAGTGGGCATGGTTTCGGTGATCATGGGGCGACTGAAGTCCACCGTGAGCAGGCCTGTCTCGTCCCCCACCGGATCAGGCGAGAGGCTGACGTTGTGGGCGAAGGCGGGCGCCTCGGGGTCTGGTTCGCTACGCACCGGGGTGAAGGCCACCTTGGGCAGGGTGGAGCTGGGGGTATTGCAGGCGTTCTCATCGAAGGTGCAGTCCCGGATGCGGGCTGCGATCTGATTGGTAGGCAGGTTCCAGAAGTTGTTGGTCGCGTTGATGGTGAAGTTCTGGCTGCCCGGCGAGCTGTGCTCCACGTAGATCTCGTACTGGCCCTTGTTGCCGAAGAGGTTGTTGTCGGAGATGATCAGACTGCGCAGGCGGTACCCCTGCAGGGAGATGCCGTTGCCCTGGTTGTCGATAATAGTATTGTAGCGAATACCATCCTGGGGCTGAACAAGCAGGAAATTCACCGAGGGCTGAGATTCATCTTCGGGAGTCCAGTCGTTATCCAGGAGTTGGCCGTTCACATCGAGACGCTGACCGTAGAATGCAGGGACAGCAGGGGTCCCCTGGCGGTTGTCAATCCAGGCCACCAGATACTCGTTGCGGGTGGAGTTATAGACAACCTTGGGCGTAGAGACATAACTATTATCATCGTTCTCACCGGCAGTACGCAAGGTGATGGGGGTGCCAAGCAGCGCTCCTTGCGTATTGAGCCGTTGGACCATCACCTCATGAATGTTGCCACTTGATATTTCGGGTCCTTGCACCCAAGCGATCAGAAATTCCTGCGCGCTCGAGTTGTAAGCCACAGCCGGTTGATAGGCTGCCACGTTCTGGGTGACCGTAATCGGCCCTGTTGCGGGCGTGCCATCCGCGTTTAACAACATGCCCACCAGGGCACGTTCGCCCATGTCCAGTCCTCGCTCCCAGACTACCAGATAACGGCCATCGCCGTAGGCCGCTGCCGCGTTCCACAGTCTTCGCCCTTGAGGATCTTGGGTAATGGTGAAAGAGGTGCTGACCGTTAGTGAGGATGTGCTGCGGATCCAAGCTCCCCATAGTCGAGAAGAAAAGTTATCACCCTGAAAAACCACCAATGTGCGGTCGTTTACCGGGTCGTAGGTGGCGTCGTAAAGAGATAGAGGGCCATACCATTCCTGCTGTTGTAAGTCCTGACCAATCTGGATCGGATTGCCGAAAGGCGCAATGTCCGCGCTCAGGGCTTGAGCGTATAATCTCCAATCATCCACATTCCCCCCTTGCCACAGAAGAATGTGCTGTTGCGATTGAGAATGATATACTACTCTGGTATTTATGATAGAAGTCGACGTAATGATATTTAACGTCCCGGTGGGACTGCCAGAAATGCCCAAATTCTGGAGACATAGTTTTGCTTCTAATATACCGCGATTATATGGAACTCCAATTGATGCAGCAAGATAACTACCATCCGCTGGATTATACGCCAGCGTTGCCCTTTCAACACATTGCCAAGGAACCGGCGATGCTAGCGGTTGAGCTGTTCCTCCAAGTCGCTGGAATTTTGTGGCGAGGTTTTGCATTCCATCAGTATCGGACCAGGTCACGAGATAGTTATCCTGCTCTTGGTTATAAGCTATATCTATCGAATATAAATATACACTGCGATTCACATCTAGCCAGATATCACCCCCATTGCTTGCAATGAGATTCCCCTGGATGTCCACATTATGAAAGCCCGCAGCGTAGATGCTACCGCCGTTGTTCAGAATCACGTTGTTCCGAATACTTGGTAGTGTCATTCGGGGATCGCTGCAGCACCACAGATGGATGGCCCATCCGCTGTTATCCTGGAAGATGTTGTTCGTGACCTCAGGCGAACCGGATCCGGTGATCCCTTCCCCCGTGTTCCGGAAGGTGTTGTAAGAGATGGTCGGCCGGCCGCCCTGGAGGTTGATGGCCGTGCTGTTGCGGGTGAACTGGCTGCGTTCGATGCGGGGCGAGCCGCCGTTGCCGTTGCTGCCCACCTGGATGGCCATGCCATTGTCCTGAAAGGTCGAGTCCGCGATATAGGGCGCCCGGCTGCCCAGGCTTGCGCCAATAGCGGCACGCTCCACGATCACGTGTTGCAGCACACTACCCCCCTGGTAGTTGCCCTGGGGGTCGAACCAGGCGTCCATGGCGCTGTCGGTGAAGCGAATCCCGCTCCACCGGGTCCCAGTCACCGAGTTGGTGGTGAAGAGGATGGGCGCCTCAGCCGTCCCTCGGGCGATGAGGGTGCCGTCCACGCGGATGAACTTATCCGGGTTGCCCTTGATGACCGTACCCGGCTGGATGGTCAGGGTAACACCCTGGCCCACAATGACCGTGCCATTGAGGATGTAGGTCTTATCTGCCGTCCAGACCGTGTCCTCCACATACATGGTGTTGCCCAGCACTTCCTCACCGCTGCGCACGGTCAGGGTGAAGGGCAGGGACAGTTGGTAGCCGTTGTCGCCGTTCAGGACCAGGTTGAACAGAATGGGGTGGTTGTAGGGTGCGTTGCCGGCCAGGGTCAGGCCAAAGGGATCTGCGGCGTTGCTGCCCATCTGGCCGCTGTCCACGGAGCCAAAGGTCCCCTGGCCATCAGTCACTGTAGCGTAAGGATCACTGGTGGTCAACGTGCCCACCAGGTTGGCTGCCGGCACCCACAGGTTGCGTAGGGTCAGGGCCAGCAAAAAGGATTGACCGGGCTCGGGCCGGGCCCCACTTACGCCATCGATGGCGTAACTCTCGACCCGTGCGTTCGGCTGGGGCGTGGTCCCCAGCGCAGCAGCCGCGTCCAGACGTCCATAGCCCAGCTGTCCGACCAGTGTGGGGTTCAGGGAATCAATCGAAAAGGCGGTGTTCAACAGCTGCCATTTCACCAATTCGGGCGACCAGTCTGGGTGGGCGCTGCGCAGCAGGCCCGCTACACCGGCCACCATAGAGGCAGAGAGGCTGGTGCCATCCACCGTGACATAGCCGCCGATTTGAGTGGTGCGGATAAGCTCACCTGGGGCCGCGATGTCAACCCAGGGGCCAAAGTTGGAGAAAACCGATTTTTGGTCGTTTTGGCCCGTGGAGGCTACGGCGATGACTTCGGGATAGGCAGCAGGGTAGAAAGGGGTTGTCGAGTCGTCGTTACCGGCGCCGGCCACCACGACCGCGGTGGTGGCTGCCTCTTGAATGGCGTCCCGCACCAGGGCGGAATCTGCATAGCCGCCCAAGGAGACATTGATGATCCGGGCTCCATTGGAAGCAGCATAGACGATGGCCTCGGCAATATCCGAGTAGTTGGCAATACCGGAGGACTGCATGGCCTTCAACACCATAAGGCGACACGACCAGCACAATCCCGCTACGCCGCTGCCGTTGTCAGTGCTTGCGGCAATAACGCCGGCCACCTGGGTCCCATGACCATTATCATCCTCGATTTGGGGCGAATCGTTGATAGAATTCCAGCCATGCAGATCGTCCACGTACCCGTTGAGATCGTCATCCTGGCCGTTGTTGGGCACTTCCGCGCTGTTGACCCAAAGCTGACCGCTAAGATCGGGATGGTCAGTGTCGATGCCGGAATCGATGACGGCGATAATGACCTGATTGCTCCCTGTGGTGGCATCCCAGGCGTTGGGAGCCCCTACATGGGGCAGATACCATTGTTGTGGGTACTCCGGATCGTTGGGGACTCGGACGGCTCGGGCCACGTAGTCAGGTTCTGCATACTCCACATTGGGGTCGGTCCGTAACAGAGCCAGGGCATGATCCAGGGGGATCTGGCCTGTCATGCGCAGGCGATAGATACGTTCCAGGCCACGATGGGAAGATTCTGGATGTTGGGCCGCCTGAACAGTGCCCATGGCAGGCGCAAAGAGGGGCTCTACGTCTACCACGCCCAGGCTATTCAGGGTACTCGCCAGGGATGAAGCCTGGACTTCTCCATCCTGCCCCTGGACGCGAAGGTCCACCCCGGAGCGAACCTTCACAATCATGCGGTCCCGGGCATACTCGATCCAGGGGTCGGTGCTGACGACGATGGTCCCAGCATCGGTTTCAATACCGGTGACAGCTGACAGGGTTGAATCCAACTGGGCTGGCAGTGATGCAACCACCGGCTCTGATTGCATCACTGCCAGTAGAATTGACAGCAAAAGGAGAGCAGAAAACCCCGCCACAGCCAGAACCAACGCCGGGGTCCGATATGGATGAAGTTGCCGAGGGGAATGAATGTTCACGGGTACAATCCTCCACAATGGTCTTCAGGCCCGCTTAGCGTTCGATCAGGGGCAGGTAAACCTTGCGAATGATGAGGTTCCCAGGCACCAAGATCTCCGGTCCATCACCCTCTTTTACATGGAGCGGCGCATCTTCAGACAACTCAAAACTTACAGTAGCAGTCGGGTTAACGCTCACAGTGACTTCATAGGCGCCCAGGGCAGCCTGGCTGGTATTGAGGATCAATTCAACGTTGCCGGCCGGATCGGTCATAAATGTCTGAAGAACCCGTCCGTTGATGGAAACGATGGCCGTGCTGTTGGGTGGATAGTTACTACCGGTCAGTGTAAAGAAGCTGCCAGGACGCCCACTGGAATGGTTGATGGTGAGGAGGGGCGCCAGATTACTATTGATAGGTTGCTTCTTTCCCTTAACCTGTCACGAACGACAGTGTCCACACTAAACTGTATTTTGCATGGGATTGATTGGCCTGTAAACCCTATCCACTCAAATTTTCGAAAATTGAAAATGAGCATTACAGTGGAGGCATAAACATCACTGTAAAAACCCGGGATGTTCTCTTCAGCAAAACCTTCACGCAAACACCCGCCCAGATCGACCACTGCCAGGCCCAATAGGAATCGGGCCTGGCAGTAGTCGAGTGAAAAAATAGTCGGTTGAATGCAGTCAGTCAGGTACGATGCGCCTGATAGTTCCTCACCGCCCGGCGCGCAACACCACCCCGTTGCGGGACGGATCGTGGAGAAACCAGCCGCCATCCCGGGCCTGGGGGATCAGCCCCGCGGCCTGGATCCGGGCCAGCACGGCTTCCAGGGCCTCGGCGTCCGGCAGGACGATCTCGTAGTGGAGCAGCCGGGCCGCATCCTCCGGCGGGGGTGGGGCGCCCCGGCCCGCCCAGATGTTCAACCCCAGGTGGTGGTGATACCCCCCGGCCGAGACAAAGCTGGCCGAGCGGTCGAAACGTTGCATCAACGTGAAACCCAGCACGCCACAGTAGAACGCCTCCGCCGCCTCCAGCTCCGCCACGTGCAGATGCACATGCCCCACGATGGTCTCCGCCGGCATGGCCGCCCCGCCGCCACCCCCAGGGGCCAGCTCAGCCAGAATCCCCTCCACATCCAGGGGATCCACGGTCATGGCCAGCTCCATTCCCCGAGGCGTGGACACCATGGGCCACTCCGCCCGGGGCCGATCCCGGTAGATTTCGATGCCATGGCCGTCCGGATCGGTGAGGTAGAGGGCTTCGCTGACCCCATGGTCGCTGGCCCCGGCAATGGGGGTGCGGGTTTCCAGCAGGTGGCGCAAGGTTCGGGCCAACGCCAGGCGAGAGGGCAACAACAGGGCGAAATGGTAGAGGCCCGTCCGCCCCCGCTGCACCGGTCGGGCCCCGGGCTGTTCCACCAGGCAGAGCAGATCCGGCCCGCCGGCCCCCAGGAACGCGGCACCTCCCTCCTGCCGGTGGAGCTGCAGGCCGATACGGTGCCGATAATAGTCCAGGGAACGGCCCAGGTCGGCCACGCAGAGGGTCACCATCCCCATGGTCGTCTCCGGGTGAATGGTCATGTCACAGGCTCCTTTCGGTTGGCTGCCGGCCCGGAAGCGCATTCTTTGCACGTGAGCCAGTAACCAATGAACCGTCTCCGTCCTTCCTCGGTCAACACCCAGGGCCGCTGGCTCCAGGGGGGATCATGGCGCACGTGGATGGTATGGCCACAGGAGAGCTCGGCCACCCAATCGCCCACATCGTCCTGGTGAAAGCCGACGATTTGACGTTCCATCCCGCGCCACCTCCATGCCATGGCATCATCAGTGTCATCTGTGGCTCCTGTGGATCCACGTTCAGTGGAAGACGGCCAGGATCTCCCGGACTTCATTGCGGTTGGCGCCGTCGCAGCTGATGTGACGCCGGACCGTCAGCCGCCTTTTTTCCCGTGCCCGGGCATAGGCCTGGGCCGTGAAGTCGGTGTCGTGGTTGGAGATCACCACCGGCACGCCCCGGGCCGCCAGTTCCTGGGCCAGCTCGGCCAGGCGCAGCTGTTCCGCCGGGCCAAAGCCATCCTTGCTGTAGCCGGTGAAGTTGGCCGTGGCGGACAGGGGCACATAGGGCGGGTCACAGTAGACCACGTCGCCCACCTGGGCGGCGGACAGGGTCTCCACAAAGTCGGCCACCTGAAACTCCAGCCTGGCTCGCCGGGCCTTCTCCAGAAACGCCTCCATCTCCGCTTCGGGAAAGTAGGGCCGCTTGTAGCGGCCAAAGGGGACGTTGAACTGGCCACTGGCGTTGTAGCGGCAGAGCCCGTTGTAGCCGTGGCGGTTCAGGTAGAGGAAGAGCGCGGCCCGCTCCCGGGGATCCTGGCTGCGGTTGAAACGATCCCGGTACTCGTAGTAGACCGGGCGCTGGTTGGTCTCTGGGGTGAAGAAGCGCTGGCAGTAGCGGATGAAAGCCTCGCCCTCCTGCTGCAGCTGACGGTACAGCCCGATCAGATCCGGGTTGGCGTCGGCCAGCAGGTAGTGGTCGTAGTCGGTGTTCAGGAAGACCGCGCCCGAGCCCACAAAGGGCTCGATCAGGCGGCGACCCGGCGGCAACACTTCTTTGATGTGGGCCACGATACGCAGTTTGCCGCCCGCCCACTTCAAAAAGGGTTTGACTTTGGCTGCATTGCTGTCCATGGCCAACCTGTTCAATTGCCCCCGCCCTGGGGAGACCGGCGGTAGCGGGCCTGGATGTTGGGGAAGAGATACTCCTGAAAGGCCCGGTCCACATCGTACTGGGGCTGCCAACCCCAATCCACCCGCGCCGCGCTGTCGTCCAGGTCCGCCGGCCAGCTGTCGATGATGGCCTCCCGCTTGGGGTCCGGCGCAAAGGTGATCTGGGCATCGGGGAAGGCCTGCAGCACCCGCTCCCGGATCTGTCCGGCGGAGAGGCTGAAGCTGGTGACGTTGTAGACCAGGCGGGTGAGCCGCTCCCGGGGCGCCTGGCCCAGCTGCAGCAGGGCGTGGACCGCATCGGGCATGGCCATGAAGGGGATGCGGGCCTCCGGCCGCACGAAGCAGGCGTAGGGCTCTCCTTTGGCCGCGGCGTGGATCATCTCCGGGCCGTAGTCGCTGGTGCCGCCCGAGGGCAGGGTGAAGGCGCTGATGAGCCCGGGAAAGCGCACACAGCGGAAGTCGATGGTCACGGGCTGTTGCGCGGCCAGCTGGCGGTAATGTCGGCTGTAGTAGATGCCCAGCATCTCGCAGTAGAGCTTGTTGCAACCGTACATGGTGCGGGGCTGGTTCCACTCGAACTCCCGCACCCGCTGATAGAGCTGCTTGCTCTCCCGGTCCGGCATGCCGTAGATGGCGATGGAACTGGGGAAGATGAACTGGATGGAGCGGTTGCGCCACTGGCTCTGCTCCGTGGCCAGGCGCAAGAGCCCCAGGGTCCCCTCCACATTGATCTGGTGGGCCATCTCCGGCGTGACCTCGCTGCGGGTGGAGAGGAGCGCGGCCAGGTGGTAGATGACCTCGATGTCGAACTCGCTCACCAGCCGGGCCAGCAGGTGGGTGTCCAGCAGGTCCCCCTGGACGTGGGTGGAGAGGCCCTGGATCTCCGGGGGCAGCGGCTGGAGGTCCAGGGTCAACAGAAGATGGTTGCCCGACTGGGAGAGCTGTTTCACCAGGGCATGGCCCACCTCGCCGCTGGCACCGGTGATGAGGATCGCTTTCTTGCGCATTGGATGGCTATCCCCCTATCACCCCCAGCTCTCGGCCCACCCGGGCGAAAATAGCCAACGCCTCCTCCAGGTCGGCCCGGCTGTGCGCGGCCGAGTTCATGACCCGGATGCGGGCTTTGCCCATGGGCACGGTAGGATAGCTGATGGCCGTGGCGAAGAGCCCTTCTTCAAAGAGCCGACGGCTGAAGTGCTGGGCCAGGGGCGCCTCGCCCAACATCACCGGGACGATGGGCGTCTGGCTGTGGCCGATGTCGAAGCCCAGCCGCTGCATCTCCGCCTTGAAGAAGCGGGCATTCTCCCACAGCCGGTCCACCAGTTCGGTGGACTCCTCCAGGACCTGGACGGCTTCCAGGCAGGCGGCCACGTCGGGGACGGTCATGGCGCTGGAGAAGAGGAAGGGCCGCCCCCGCTGGCGCAGCCACTCCACCACCAGGCGACTGCCGGCCACCAGGCCGCCCACCACGCCAAAGGCCTTGCTCAGGGTCCCCACCTCCACCTGGACCCGGCCGTGGAGGCCAAAGTGGTCGACGATGCCCCGGCCGCCCTCACCCAGCACCCCTTCCCCATGGGCGTCATCCACCATGAGGATGGCGCCGTGGGCTTCGGCGATCTCGCAGATGGCGGGCAGGGGAGCGATGTCCCCGTCCATGCTGAAGACGCCGTCGGTGACAATGAGGCGGCGGCCGGACGCAGGCACCTGTTCCACCTTGCGGCGCAAGTCGTCCACGTCGCAGTGGGCATAGCGCACCACCTCCGCCCGGCTCAGGCGGCAGGCATCAATGATGCTGGCATGGTTCAACTCGTCGGAGAAGATCACGTCGCCCCGGCCCACCAGCGCGGGGATGGTGGCCAGGTTGGCCATGAAGCCGCTCTGGAAGGTGATGCAGGCCTCGGCCCGCTTGAACGCGGCCAGCCGCTCCTCCAGCGCCACGTGGAGGGACATGGTGCCGGCGATGGTACGCACCGCGCCCGGGCCGATGCCGTAGCGGTCGATGGCGTCTTTGGCCGCCCGGCGCAGCCGGGGATGGTTGGCCAGCCCCAGGTAGTTGTTGGCACAGAAGTTCAACAGCTCCCGCCCGTCGATGATCACCCGGGCGTCCATGGGCGACTCGATGGTGCGGATGGTGGTCAGCAGCCCTGCCTCCTGCAGGCGCGCCATCTCCGTTTCAATCCAGCGCAGGGTTTCGTCAGCCATGGGTCATTTCCTTTGGGTGCAGCACAGTGGCTCCAGGATTGGGATCGTTCCGGATGCGCTTCTCCTCCCCATCGTACCCCGAGAGAGGGGCGGCCGTCAATCTGTTTCCTGCCCGCGCCGGACATCCATCGGGCAGGCCCTTGGCCCACCCCGACGAGACCTGCCCCCCTTCGTAGGCGGTTTGGGCGAATCATGATTCGCCCCTACAAACCGGGCTGCGCATCCATCGCCGCCCCTTCGCCCATCTGGATCCGGCGCCAGCGGGCAGGCACGGGGTCCGCCCCGACGAGACCTGCCCCCCTTCGTAGGCGCAGCTCGTAGCTGCGCAGCCGTCGCCGCCCCTTCGCCCGCCTGGATCCGGCACCATCGGGCAGGCCCGGCGACCCGCCCCGACGAGACCTGCCCCCCTTCGTAGGCGCAGCTCGTAGCTGCGCAGCCATCGCCGCCCCTTCGCCCACCTGGATCCGGCACCATCGGGCAGGCCCGGCGACCCGCCCCGACGAGACCTGCCCCCCCTTCGTAGGCGCAGCTCGTAGCTGCGCAGCCATCGCCGCCCCTTCGCCCACCTGGATCCGGCACCATCGGGCAGGCCCGGCGACCCGCCCCGACGGAAACCGGGTGGACGGTCGGCCGTGAATGTAGTACCATTGGCCCACCATGACCCAATGGCATCTCCCGGACACCATCCCGTTGACGAAATTGCGGCCCCCACGGCTGGCCGAGGACATCCTGGAGCGGCCCCACCTGGTCCAGGCCCTGCAAAAGGCGGTCGCCAACCACCGGCTGACCCTCCTCTCCGCACCGGCGGGCGCAGGGAAGACCATCGCGGTGGCGGCCCTCCACGCTGCCTGCCCCCAGATGCCCATGGCCTGGGTCGCGCTGGACGAAGGAGACGACGAGCTCCAGGCCTTCCTCCAGCTCCTGATCGCTGCGGTCCGGCCCCACCTGCCCGACTTCGGCAGCCAGGCCCAGCCCTTGCTGGCCGCCGGAAGGGACGCCCCACCCAACATCCGCCGCCTGCTGGGCCTGCTCATCAACGACTTCGCCGCCCACCTGGGCCAGACGGAAGGACCTTTCCTGCTGGTGCTGGAGGACTACCACCGCATCGACAACCCGGCCATCCACAGCCTGGTGGACTACCTGCTGGAGCGGATGCCGCCGGACCTCCATCTGCTGCTCACCACCCGCCATGACCCGCCCCTGCGCCTGGCCCACCTGCGGGCCCGGGGCCAACTGGCAGAATTTCGCCTGGATGGGCTGAGCTTCTCGCCGGATGAGGTGGTGCGCCTCTTCCAGGAAGAGCTGGACATGGCGCTCTCGCCGACAGACGTGGAGCAGATCCACCAGCGCACAGGCGGCTGGGCGGCCGGGGTGCGTCTGCTGGCCCTCTACCTGGCCCGGCTGGACACCACAACCCGCCGCCGGGACCTCCTCGCCCACCTCGCCGGCAGCCATCACTTCCTCTTCGACTACCTGATGGAGGAAGTCTTCAACCGGCTCTCCGGCCGGGAGCAGACCTTCCTCCTGCAGACCGCCATCCTGGATGAGCTGACGCCCACCGCGTGCCAGGCGGTCACCGGTCTCCAGGACGCCGGGGCCCTCCTGGATGGGCTCTACCGGCAGAACCTCTTCCTGACCCTGAGCGAGGCGGCCGACCCCCTGGCCGAGCCGGTCTACCGCTCCCATGCCCTCTTCGCCGGCTTCCTCCGGCGGGAACTACACCGGCAGCCCGGCATGGACATGGCCGCCCTGCACCGCCGGGCCGCGGACGTGGCGTCCACGCCGGAACGCCACATCCACCACCTGCTGGCCGCCGCCGACTGGCCCGCGGCCGCCGAGGCCATCATCGACCTGGGCCGGGCCCAGTGTCAGCAGGATTTCGTGCATCCTCGAGTGATGGCCTGGATCGACGGCCTGCCGGCGGAGGCCCGGCGCGCCCACTACTGGCTGGACCTCATCGAAGCCGGCCATCTGCGGCAGCGGGGCGAGCTGAGCAGGGCGTGGGAGCTGGCCCAGGACGCTTACCCCCGGGCCCAGGCCGCGGGGGATGTGGCCGGCGAGCTGGAGGCCCTATGGACCCTGGCCTTCTACGTGACCGAGCAGAGCGATCCCGTCTGGCAAACCCGCCTGGGTGAGCTGAGCGGACAGCATCCCGACCGGCTCTCCCCGTTACGCCGGACCAACCTGCTCATGGGCAAGATCTGGTACGCGCTGAACGGCGGCCATTGGGCTGCGGCCCAGGAGCTCTTCCACGATTACCTGCGCACGGCCGAGACCGCCGGCGACATCCGCATCTACGACGCCGCAGGCCAGTTCCTCGGCCCCCAGTTTCTCTTTTTGGAGCGGGGTATGGAGCTGGTGGAGCGCTTCGACCAGGCGGCGCTGCACCTGCTGGGCGAAGCGGAAGAGGGGCTGGCCCACGCGGGCATCTACATGCGCCAGGGCTGGATCCACCTCTTGCGGGGAGACCTGTCTGCCGCAGCCACGGCCGAGGAGCGGACCCGACGCCTTCAGGACGAGATCGGCGCGCTGGCCTGGATGGACATCATGCTCGACATCCTGAGGCTGGCCCTCCTGATCGCCCGGGGCGAGTGCGACGCCCTGGCCGATTTTGTGCGCCGGGCAGAAGTAGAACGCCACCAGATCGACACCCACCGCAACAACCTCTACTACTACCGGGTGGCCCTCTGGCGCGGCCTGTGGCAACAGGATCGCCGGGAGGAGCTGAGGCAGGTGCAGCGCGCCATCGAAGCGGAAGAGGATCTGCGCAGCATCGCGGAAATCAAGACCTTCCTCGCGCTTCTGGCCGGCTGGCAGGCCGTGGCAGCGGGGCAACCCGCCGCGGCGGAGACCGCCTTTCAGGCCGCGGTAGGCCACCACCGCCGGATCCCCTGGATCGGCATCTGGGGCAACCCGGGGCTAGACTTGGCCCTCTTCTACCTGCAGGAGGGGCGACCCCAGGACGCGCTGGCCGCCTGGCGGGAAGCCGCCCGGGAGATGGTGCATCGGGGCATGCCCGGCCAACCCCTGTGGACCGGCCGCAAGGTCATCCCCCTGCTGGAGCTGGCCGTGGCCGAAGAGGTCTACCCCCACGTGGCCCGGATGGCCCTGGACGCCTTCGGCGTGGATGCAGCGCCCCGCCCCCTCCCCATCCCCGGCAGCCAGGAGTGGCTGACCCCCCGGGAGGTGGAGGTGTTGCGCCTGCTCCTGGAGGGGGCCACCAACCGGGCCATTGCCGACGCCCTGGTCATCACCCCGCGCACGGCCAAGGCCCACGTGAGCAACATCCTGCAGAAGCTCCAGGCCGCCACCCGCAGCGAAGCCGCGGCCCGGGCCCGACAATTGGGGTTGTTCGGGTAGGAGTCCGGGGTCCGAAGTTCATTCTCGTTTCCCCAACATTGTCCCCTCTCTGCGGCCACATTGTCCCTTTGGCCAATGCGCGGCCCGCCGCCATGGGCTATCCTCCGGTTGTATCGTTTGGTCCAACCATTCCAGGAGGCATCCCATGGCACAACAGACACTTTCCCACACAGAGACAACCGACCACACAGCAGACCAGGAGGCCATCCGCGCCGTTGTGGCCGGGCTGGAGGCGGCCTGGAACAACGGCGACGCCGAAGCCTGGTCCGCCACGTCCGCGGCGGATGTGGTGCACACGGTGTGGAACGGCCATGTGGCCGAAGGCCGGGACGCGGTCATCGCCGGCCACGAGCACATCTTCCGCACGGTCTACAAGGACACCCGGCTCACCCTGACCGTGCGCTGGATCCGCTTCCTGCGGCCGGATGTGGCTGTGGTGCAGATGGACGGCGCGCTGGAGGGGGCGGACAACGCGCCCAGGGTGCGTCCCCTGGCTGTGCTGTCCAAAGAGGAGGGCCGCTGGCAGCTCCGCATCTTCCAGAACACGCCCATCCTCGCCCGTCCTGGCGGCGATTCGTCCTCATCCTGAAGGAAGGACCGCCGTTCCCGAGGGGAGACCATGCCCACCTTCTGCATTCGCCTGGAAGGCCATCTGGATCCGGATTGGGCGGCGTGGCTGGGCGTGGCGCAACTGACCCACCGGCCGGATGGAACAACCACGCTCAAGGGCGAGGTTCCCGACCAGGCGGCCCTCTTCGGCCTGTTGATCAAGATCCGAGACCTGGGTATTCCGCTCATCGGGCTGAAGCGGCTGGATGAATCGAATCCTCCTATCTGACTCGCCTGCAAACAGGGTTATAAATCCAACGCAAAGACGCCAGGGCGCAAAGGCGCAAAGAAATCTGTATGCGCAAGCCTGCGTGCATCTGCGGTTTTTGCAGTGAACGCATCCATGCATCCAATGACTCCGCTGCAAAAAGGGCATTTTTGAACGCAAAGACGCAAAGGCGCAAAGAAACGCAGGAGAGAATCGCCCGAATCAGCGTTCATCTGCGTGGGTCAGCGTCCTAATTTGACCTTTGTGCAGTAGAGCCATCCATGAATCCAATACATCTACAACATTGGAAGCGAGGCAGCCATGAAACGCATACTCAAATGGATCGGCATTGGCCTGGCCAGCCTGGTGGGGTTGCTGGTGGTGGCCGGCGGAGTGCTGCACCTGGTGGGCAGCAACCGGCTCCAAAACGCGCCGGCGGTGGCCGTGCAGACGGTGGAAGTGCACAACAGCCCCGAGGTCCTGGCCCGGGGTCAGCGGCTGGCCACCATCAGCTCGTGCAACGGTTGCCATGGTCTTGACCTGGGCGGCCAGGTCTTCAACGATGAGCCGCCCCTGGGCTACCTGCCCGCGCCCAACCTGACCGGAGGCGCGGGCGGCGTGGGCGCAGTCTACACAGCCCAGGATTGGGACCGGGCCATCCGCCACGGGGTGGCGGCGGACGGTCGCCCCCTCCTCATCATGGCTGCCCATCACTACGCAGCCTATGGGGACGAGGACCTGGCCGCGCTCATCGCTTACCTCCAGTCCCTGCCTCCGGTGGACAAGGAGCTGGGACCGCGGCGCATCCCCCTCCCCGGTACCATCATCTTCGGCCTGCTGGCCTACAACGACGTGACCTCGGTCAACAAGATCGACCACGCCGCGGTGGGTGGGGCTGCGCCCCCCGCAGGGGAGACCGCCGAATACGGCCAATACCTGGTCCAGATCGCCTCCTGCGGCTCCTGCCACGGCGAAGATCTGGGTGGCAACACCGACCCCAACGCGCCCCAGGGGCCCAACATCACCCTGGGCGGAGCCCTTCGGGGGTGGAGCCAGGCCGACTTCGTGACCGCCCTGCGCACCGGCCAGACGCCGGACGGCCGCCAGATGGATCCGGAAATGCCCTGGCCGGCCTATGCCACCCTGACCGACACGGAACTGGCCGCGATCTGGGCGTATATCAACAGCCTGCCGACCGGCCCATAGGGGAGGCACACAGGGCATCGGTTGAAAGCGACGCCTGCTTGCCAGTCCATGACCGCATCCGGACGGACGACGCCCTGCAGGCCGCTGCGGCATAACAGCCCCGAGGCCCTGGCATGGGGCCAGCGGCTGGCCACCCTCAGCTCGTGCAACGGTTGCCGTGATCCCAATTCGGACGGAGCCTGGTCTTCAATAATGAGATGAGCCGCCCCGGAGCAATCAATACTCCCATTCGGCATGGGCCAGCGGGGCACGGTTAAGTTCATCGCGCCGCAGACGCCAATCTGGCAGGAAGCGATCCATCAGCGCCTGAAAGCGTTCATTGTGATGCCGTTCCAACAGATGCACCATCTCGTGCACCAGGATGTATTCCAGGCATTGCGGCGGCTTTTTCATCAGTTCCAGGTTGAGCCAGATGCGCCGGGCTTCGATGTTGCAACTGCCCCATAGGGTTTTCATCTTTTTGATGCGCACCTCGCCAACCTCGACGCCAATCATCAGCCCCCACTTTTCCAGCAGCGGCGGGATGCGCTCTCGCAGTTCGGCGCGGTACCAGCGCTCCAGCACCCGTTCACGGGCGGCGCGGTCGGTATCCGGCGGCACGGCCAGTTCGATGTAGGCGTTGTTGCGGATGCGCACCGCCGGCCTCCCGGCGCGGATGACCACGTCCAACCGGTAGCGTTGACCGGCAAAGTAGTGGCTCTCGCCGCTAACCATCTCCCGCTGGGACTGGCGTGCCTGTTCGGCGAAGCGCTGGCGATGGCGGTGGATCCAGCCCAGGCGGGAGACCACCGCCAGGCGGATGGCCTCGTCATCCAGATGCCGCGGCGCAGAGACCCGCACCTGTCCATCCGTGTGAACACGACTGATATGCATTATAGATTTCCTTCTTCTTGTGCTTCCACCAACCTCACCCGGCCGGTCAGCAGGGCCTGCATCATGCCCTGTTTCACCTGGCGGACCTTCTCGCGGCGGGCCTCCCGTAGAGACGCAGCATGCTGCGTCTCTACGTTGGCGTTGCCTGCGCGGTCTTTCCAGTTCCCCAGGTATTCGTAGCCCAGGGCGTCGTGGAAGAAATCAATAACGCGGCGTTGGGTATGGATTTCG